>NZ_JBVVQR010000001.1:235578-466106 GCF_055811535.1 Mesorhizobium sp. WSM4816
CGCGCACACGCAGCGGGGGCTGCAGCGCGGCATTTATGCCCCGGGGGCGGCGGTGGCTATCTATACCGGGGCGGCCCCCGCCCGGGTCGGCGTCGGCGCCGTTGCCCTGAACCTCGACGTCCCGACAGACGATGCGGCGGTCAGCCTGAAAGTCACAAACTATCCGGCAACGGGGACGCTCTCCCTGCCGGATCGGACCCTGTCGCCCGAATCGAGCTTGACGGTCGGCGAAGTCGAGGAGCTGCGCTATGAACCCCAGATCGGAGCCAGCGCACCGGTCGAGATCGCCTTCGAAATTCGGGCGGACAGCGGCGCAGCCAAACCCGCCAGTATGAAACTGTCGCCAAGCGTCGATCCGTGCGACCTGGCTGCCGGCGAACCTCTCGACCTTCAAGGCGTCGTCCCCGGCCTGCTGCCAAATGAAATCGGCGCCGACGCGGTAAAGCTGTGCGAGGCTGCGGTGAAGGCGTATCCCGATGTCGCCCGCTTCCGTTATGAACTGGGACGCGCGCTGCTTGCAGCCGGCAAGATCGACCAGGCCAGGAAAGCCATACAGCAGGCCGCCGACAGGGGGCATGTGCGCGCGGTGTTCGAGCTCGGCTACCTCCATGCGACGGGAACGGGCCAGGCTGTCGACCGCAAGCAGGCCAACACCTTCTACGCCGCTGCGGCCGACAAGGGCGATCCCTACGGGATGACGTCGTGGGGCCGTGCCTTGTTCCATGGCTACGGCGTCGAGAGCGACACCGGCAAGGGGCTGGACCTGCTGCTCAAGGCGGCATCGATGGGGCACACCTATGCCATGAACGATCTCGCGGCGATCTTCACCGAAGGCCGCAACGGCGTGCCCGCCGATCAGGCCCGCGCGGTTGCCTTCCTGGAGGCCGGCGTCCAGCGCCAGGACATGTATTCGATGAACTTGCTCGGTCGCAATTACCTCAGCGGCAGGGGCGTCGAGAAGGATCCGAAGGCTGCGCTGGCGCTTTTTCAGAAGGCCATCGACCTCGGCCAGCCCTATGCGCCGGCCAGTCTTGCGCGCATGTACCGTGATGGCGTTGGCGTGGAGCAGGACCTTGATGAAGCCCAACGGCTGTTTGAACTGGCAACCTCGCGCGGTGATCAGTCCGGCGCCTACGACCGCGCGGCCCTCGAGATGCAAAAGGGCGACAACGCCGATCAGGCCGTCGCCGTGCGTTTCCTGGCATTCACAGTTGCGCTCGATCTTCGCAATGAGCTGCCTGACGCCCGGGCGACGTTGGCGCAATTCGGGGCCAAGCCGAAAGCGGCGGCGTTGAAGCAGCTGCGTGGGGAACTCAAGTCGAAGATTCCGTTGAGCGGTTCTGTCGACAAGCAACTGGTCAAAGTGGCGAGGGCAGTCTGGGAACAAGCCAATCCGCGTCGGGATTTGTTCTGATCAACTAGGAGGCAATGGTGGGCAGAAATCTGAAGCAGGCAACAATCGGGATAACTCTGTCCATCGCCTTGGCCGGGGTCATGGGCTGCACATCCTGGCCACCCCTTCAACCGACGCCGCTGGTGGCGACGCCCGAGCCGGCGCCGAAGGTCGTTCGCAGAGCCGCGGCGCCGCGGAAGGTCGTCAATTCCGCTCCCAAAAAGGTGGCCGCCAGGAAAGTGGTTAGTCCGGCCGCGGACGAGCCTGCTGCCGCACGTCCCGTAATCATTCCTTCTTCGGGAGGAGGCGGGGGTGCCGGAAGTGGCGGGAGCGGCGGGAGCAGCGGAGGCGGCGGCGGCTGGGGAGGATAGCGTTGAATGGCTGCTGCAAGTAAGCCAAACAACTAGAGCATTCTGCAGCCACGTGGGGTCACTTGGCGTCGCACAATGCAGCTAAATCAGATAGCTAGAGCCTGATTCTCGTTCAATTTGGACGTATCCCGTTCGCGGACACGGCTACGGTCTAACTCGCATCCGCTGACTGGCGCAGCGCCTCTGTCTCTGCCAACTGGATGCCCATTTCGACAAACGTGGAAAGAACTGAAAAGCGGTCCTCCAACGCAACACGTGCCAGTCCGGCCAGAACCCCCGCACTCACCGCGCGGGCGGCTGGCGGCGAAGCCGATAGCGCTGGCACCTCCATAGCTGAACCGTTGCCATGCCGTCCTGCAGCCAAGGCAATCCAGGCGGCCGGCGTTGTTGGCGGCATTGCCGCAGCCTTGCTCACTTCTGGGCGATGGTGAGGGCTCTCCGGTTCGCTGACCCAGTCACGAACAACCGCGAGCAATTCCTGATCCCTGCTGTCGAGCAGAACGGTGAGGTGGCTCAAGCATTCATGTGCCCACCACACCGCAGCCCGCTCGGGAAGCAGATAGGCACAGAACGTAATCGCCTCCTCTGGCACCCGCCCGGCCAGCAGGGCGCGGCAAAATTCGATTGAAGGCTGTTCGGTCGGAAGTGCCACCATGTCCCTGGAAACAGCGGGGCAGGCCATGAAAAGGTCCCGTGCCGTTTTGAATCGAAGCTCATTGGCCATGGCGCCACGCTTTCCCTAGGGAACAATCGACACTGAAGCCCTGGGCGGGGCGGGTCAAGTCTCCAGTCCCTAGTGGTGAAAATCTGACGGTTGATACCCAAATCGAATTTGCAGCAATGGGTGGGAAGTTGCCCCACAGCAGGTTTAACCTGAACGACAGGATTGCGCGCCAGGAGCCGACATTCCAGCCGAACTACTGGGCACTGGAGACGTCTCTCACCGACTGGCCGTAGGTAACCGAGAACATGCACAGGGCGCGCGCGTGCCTGAAGTGCTTGTCAACTCTGGTCTATAAAGGCCTCGAGATCGGCTGCGACGCGTTGGGGCCGTTCCCAATTCGGACAATGTCCGGTCTCCGGGTAGCTGAGCAGTTTGGATCCTCGGATCGCGGTCACGAGGCGATCCTGATCGTTTCTGGAAAAGAGCACGTCGCGTTCGCCCCACATGAGGAGCGTCGGTGTGACAATCCGAGAAAGTTGCTCCGTGTCATCGTAAGCGAGCAAACCGTCGAGCACGCCGCGCCAACGCCAAGCCGCCAGCTTCAGGCTTTCGGCAACGATCCGTTCGAAGAACGATTCGGGCAGGGGTACGTGCGCGGTGCTCGCCTGAAAATCGCGGGCGAACTCCACCGGCACCGGGTCTGGTAGCTCCATCAGTGTGGCCTGGACCTCCCGCGTGACCGGAGTGGCGGCCGACACACCAGTGCCGATCAAGACCAAGCGTGCGACTCGTTCGGGATTTGTGATCGCGACGTGTCGCGCGACGAAACTTCCGAAAGAGTGTCCGACGATGGTGGCGCGCTCGATGGAAACAGCGTCGAGAAACGCGACGGCATCAGCGGCGAATTCGTCGATCCCGTAACCGGCATCCAGCGCTTCCGAGTCACCGAAACCTCGCTGATCCAGGACAAATGCATGAACCCGATGCGACAGCAACGGCAGAATACTGCTGAACGAGAACCAAGAGTCCGGCCACCCGTGCAGAAAGAGGATCGGATCGCCGTCAGCATTGCCCTGTTCCGCGTAGTGAATCTGTGGACCCGTCGCCAGTCGAACAGTTGCGAATCGCAGGTCTCCCATCAACCAAACTCCGCTTTCGAGTTGAAATTGCCTGCCGGCCACACATCTTCGGGGCGTTTGCCATGTCGCTCTTTCAGCCGAGCGCAACCCGCTTACCAACGGCAGCGCCTTCTTGAATATGTGTCACACCTTGGACCGTGCTGCTCCCATTTCGCAACATTCGCACCACTCCAACGGTTGGAAGCTGCTGCGGTCGGCAGTTCCGTCTGACATAATCCGTTCTTGTTTCGGCAGTTTCTCTGGATCGACGCCAGAGTGTTTCGTTTGTTTCAGCAGGACACAGAGCTCGCATGTCGCGCTACCGTCGCGCAGCGGACGCGTGGTCCCTCGGCCTAACAGTCGCTCACAATCTTTGGCGTGGAGGCCGAGTATCGTATTGACTTGATGAACGGCCGCGCGCCTCGACCGGATTTTTGGCCGGCAGCCCTGCGGGAAGTGAAATCCCCCTCCGGCCGTTGACCGGAGGGAGAGAAATCCCCTGCGGGAAAGGCCCGTCACAGCCGCTCCAGCGTCAGCGTGGCGGGGTCGCCACGCCAGGCTTTGGCGAGTTCATCGGCGGACTTGGCCTCGGCGGCGGTGTCGCGCCTGGCCTTTGCCGTTTCCTTGAGGCCGAACAGCGCCCAGGCGCTGCCGCGCGCCTTGTCGAGCGCGGCCCGGAACTCCTTCTCGGCCTCTTCCGGATGGCCGGTACGCAGCAGGGCAGCGCCCAGCGACTGCCTCACCGGATAATACCAGTAGGGCGGCTCCATGTAAGGGATCGTTTCCTCGACCTCGGCGGCCTTCCTCCAGATCGCCACGGCGCCCTCCAGGTCACCGTCGGCCTCGGCCGCGCGTGCCCGCACCGTTGCCTCAGCTACCTGCAGCACGGCCAGCGCCGGGATTCCCCAGGCGTCATGGGTCGACCAGTCGGTCTCCGCCGCGATGCGGTGAATGGCGTCGGCCTCGGCGCGCGCGGCGGCAATATCCTTCTTTGCCGCCAAGGCGGCGCCGCGCATATAATGCTGGACTGCCTTCACATAGGCTGGCGCGTCCGCCTGCACCGGCTTGGCTAGGACCATGTCTGGGTCGCCGTATTGCGCCCAGGCGAAATAAGGCGCCGCCTTGACCGGCTGCACGATCGGGATCGCAGCGGCGATCTCGTTGGTGAGCAGCGTGTCCAGCTTCTCGGCCTGGTCTAAGACCGTCGGCGCGTCACCCAGAAGCTGCGCCGAGACCATCACGAAGTGGACATTGTGAGAATAATAGCCGATCGGGTAGACACCGACCGCACCGGTATCGGCAATGTAGGTCTCGTCGACCTTCGCGGCGGCGACGTTAGATGCGAGCGAGTCGGCGTAGCGGCCGACCCGATGGTAGATGTGGCTCGGCATGTGGACGATGTGCCCGGCACCCGGCATCAGCGCGGCGAGTCGCTCGGCATAGGGCTCGGCCCGCTCCGGGCGGTCGGAAGCCTCCACCAGATGTATGTAGAGGTGAATCGCCCAGGCATGGTCGGGCTTATTCGTCAGCACGGCTTCCAGCCGCTTCTGAGCGTCAGCTGTGCGGCCCTTCGGCTCCTTGCCGCCGGGCTGCCAATAGTCCCATGGCTGGGTGTCCATGGCCGCTTCCGCCGCGATCATGGCGAGTTCCAGATCGTGGGGATATTTGTCGGACAGGGCGGCCATGGCATCGGCGAAGGCCGCATCGAGCGCTTTGCGATCCGCGTTGGGATCGTCCGAGTAGCGGGCGGCGACGGCATCGATGAGGCCACGCTCCTTGTCGGTCGCCGCTGAGGCGAGCGACTGTGCTTTTTTCAGCGCGGCGACGGCCGGTGCGTTCGCGGCAGGGTCCATCGGCACGTTGATGTTGGGTCCGAGTACAAGTGCTTCGCCGAGGAAGCACATCGCGCAACCCGGATCGAGACGCTGCGCCTGGCGGAAGGCGCGACGCGCCTCGGCGTGGTTGAAGTTGGCGGCCTGCCTCAGGCCCTGGTCGAAAAATTTCTGCGCGTCCGGGTTCTTCGTGCTGATCGGCCAGGTGAGCGTGCCGAGGTTGTCCCAAAGCGGCGGCTCGGCATCCTCGTAGGCCTTGACCGCCTCGGCGATGGGCGATTCGAGCGGTAGCGTCGCGGCGACGCAGTGCGACATGGACAAGTCCTTCGGGAGCGGCACTCGCGTGGCGGCGGCAAGCTGAATACTGGCCGGGCCGCCGGCCGCATACGCGATGGCGCCGGCGCCGAAACCTATGACTAAGAGTGTGGTCCATCCCGCGCCAGGCAGGAACTTGCGCAATTTCATGTGAGCCTCCCATTGATTGCGGGCCGCGCCGGCGTCACGTTCTGGTGGCGCGCTCCCGCTTGCCTGGAATCTACGCCCCGGATGTTTCAGTCGTTGTTCTTGAGCGGTGCTGAAATGTTTCGATTGTATCACAATGCTCATTCCCCCTTGGGCTAGAAACCGTGCGACGTCGTGTCGGCGAGACTCTATCTTTCATGGGCGCCTCCGAGATGGACGTCCGGGCCAATACCTCTCATGTAAGTGCCTCGGTCGAGGTCTGCCTTGCCCGCGCCGGGCGCGTCACGTCCACCATCGTGCGGCAGCTCGCGCATTTCGATCGAGCCTCAGCCGGCTTTGTGCATCAACTCCTCGGCCTTATCGAGGCGCCACTTGCGGGCCCGCCTAAGGAAGGACTGGTTTACGGGGCTGTGGGGCTTCAGCGCCAACCGCTCGTTGGCGAGGGCTTCCGTCAGGCGGGTCAGGCCCGCGCGCAGCGGCCTCAGCCAGCGTCAGTCGATGACGTCGCGCTGGGCGTGGCTGCCGCCGAAGCTATTGGCGATGAACCGTGTGCTATGGAGGCGATCGGCGGCCCTCTCGTAGTCGCCACGCCAGAATGCCGCGAATCCTTCGATCAGAGGCACTGCGGTCCGTCGCCCCCATTCGGCGATATCGGATCCCTCGGCAACGCTCTGGTAAGCCGAAACAAGCCGATCGACATCGCTGTCTCGGCCGGCACCCAGACAAAATCCGCATTCGGCCGATTTGCGGTCATAGCTTGTTCTATCCTGAAGGGCAGGAAAGGGTCGTCTCGTGTCCTTTTACATGGGTACCAAGCGTCAGGTCTTCACGAGTAGCAAGATGCAACTGCCCCCACTATGCTCGACGTTTTGACAGACAACCGCTTCGCAATTTGGTATTGTCCGCAGTCGATGAAATCGATGCTCAAGACAGGAGTAACCGTTATGCGGTCGGGCAGTTTAGCCTTCGTGTTTACGGTCGCGTTTTATTCGACCCACGCTTTTGCTGATCCACTTCAGAAATCAGAAGACATCGTGAAGTTTTTTGACGCGGCGAGCGAGCTCGGCCCGCCGCGTGGAATTTGCGTCGGCACCGAAGAAGAGTGCAACAGCAAGAACAAGGCAGCGCCTGCCGAAAAAACCAGCCTCGACATGCTGATCAATTTCGGCCTTGATTCTGCGGAACTCGATGCGACTGCCCGCGCTGAACTGGACGAGTTCGCCAAGGCACTGAAGGACCGCCGACTGAGCACTTTGAACTTCGTTGTCGAGGGTCATACCGATGCAACCGGCTCGGAGCGCTACAACGAGGGACTGTCGGAACGCAGGGCCAGATCGGTAACAACCTTCCTCACCTCCAACGGCATCGATCCTGCCCGCATCAAAGCGACAGGCCTGGGCGAAGCGAGTCCGCGCAACCCCAATCCATTCGATCCGGTAAACCGCCGGGTGGAAATGCGGATAAGGACCGAGTAGGGCCGCTCCGACCACCGAGGCACGGCCCGCGTCGACACGCCTGAAACTGGCTCGTCAGTTGTTGTTGAGCACGCCACCCACGGCCACACCGGTGCCGAAAATCAGCGCCTTGGTCAGGAAGTCGTTGTTGTCCGGCGGCGGAACATCCCGTCGAACCTCGACCTGCTGCCTGCGGGGCTTCTGTGCCACCACCGGCTTTTGTGTGCGGGCCTTCTGTGCCACCGGCTTCTTTGTGCGGGCCTGCTGCACCTGTTTCTTCGGCTGTGCTCGAGCCAGATCGGCAGCGTAGCTGGCGCGCACCGATTCCATCATTGGATCCGTCTGGATCACCAGGAACGTCAGTTGCTCGCGTGTCAAAAAAGTCGTCTGCGGCAGGCCGTTTTTCGCTTGCCAGATGCCGATCGCCTGGCGGGTTTTTGGGCCTATGTTTCCGTCGATACGGCCAAGCTCGTTGCCCAAGGCTTCGATGCGCAACTGCAGATCGATACGGCCCTGGCGATCGAGACCGATCGCGCTTTCCGTCAACTCGGTGCCCGGGGCCCGCTTCACCTCGTCCGAAACTCCAACCGAGGTGCGAACGGCTGAGCCGGAAATTGCGTTGGCCTCGTCCTCATCGACTGCCGCGAGCTGCCGATCTTCGGCCTTCGGTTCGTTCAACTGGTCGATGTTCAGCCGTGCCACCGTGGCGAAGCGGCCGCTCGGAAACTGTTCAAGATAGGCTTCGTAGAACGGAATGGAATTGCGCTTGGAAGCTTCGTCCCACAGACGCTGCTCAACCTCCCAGGAAGGAGGCTCGTTGGTCACCGGGGCAGGCGCCGGTGTCATCGTGCCGGACGCACCAGCGATCGGTTTTGTGGCAGGCGCCGCTTCCGCTTTGGACTGTCCCAGGAAGACCTCGCGTCCCAGTGATGCGTTGTGCCAAGGTCTTTGGCGACCTTGTGTCGTTTCGGTCACCTGGCCGCGCACACGCGTCAGCGCGCTCTGGATTTCAACGCCAGGTTCAGTCAGGTGTCTGGCGAGCGCCGCGGAGTAGGGACTGTTTACGCCGTTGCCGTCGAAAGCGATGGCGCCGGGGTCGGTTGCATACGCAATCAAGACTCCGCCGGTTCCAACGCCGTCCGATCTTGCTTCAATCGGCGCCAGTCCGGAGCCAAACGAGGCGGAACGGCTCTTCGGCATCGAGGCGGCCAGCGTTCTGGCCAATGGATTGTCGCGGCAGGCATCGAGGATGATGACGCCGATCGCCGGCTCGGCCGGTAACGCCGCCATGAAGTCGTCGATCTGAACGGTGCGGGTCTTGAGATGAGCGGGCGATGTCAGTTCGGCGTCTATCGGAATCAAGAAATTCTTGCCGTCGACCTGCATGCCGTGGCCGGCATAGAAAATGACGGCGAGCTCGGCATCGTAGGATTGCTCGGTAAACCGACTGATGAGGCTGTGCATGCCTGCATTGTCTTGATCGAGCCCCTCGATCACCTGGAAGCCGGCATTGCGTAGCGTGGATGCGATGAGGTGCGCATCGTTGGCGGGATTGGGCAAGGCAACGGCATGGACATATTTACTGTTGCCGATGACCAGTGCCACGCGTTTGGCATCAGGCGCGGCAGCCTCGGCTCCAAGCGACGTGATGACAAACAGGACAAACCCGCTCAGAAAGACGGCAAATGCTTTCATGGTCCAGCCCTCCGCCCCGCCGGGGCGCACTATCGATGTCTGCGCATGCCAAAATGGCTCCTGGGCGTATGTGATCTCGACCACAGTTTTGGTTCACAAAGGCCAAAAAGTTGGCTATAGTAGCACTTGGCAGCAGGAACACCAATGGACTAACGGCAAACTCGCGCGCCTCGAGAAGCAGGTTCAAAGGGTATTCTGCATCGAGCCTATGAGAGCCGTGATCGCCTGCTTGTATTTTTCGAACTCGGGCGATGTCTGCCGGACTTCCGTCGTTGTCGTTGTCTGTTGGCTCGCTTCAACCATCGCCGGGCTCAGCTTCCGCCCCATTTTCCTTTCGGCCCAGCTCACGACATAGCTGGCGGACTTGCCGGTGAGAAACGGGTTGGCTTGGATGACGGCCGATCCGAGCACGGCGCTCAATTGCGCCGAACCCGGCGACGACAACACTTGATGGGCGCCTTCCATTCCCAGGAAATGACAGAGATAAAGCCGGCCGGCTGTGATCTGGTGGCCGCGTGCCCGAAGATAGGCTTCGCCTTCGCGCGCCAGATTGCTGACCATCTCGCGCGAGATGGTGGCGTCAAAACGCAGGGCGAGCAGGTCGGCGGTTGACAGTGTCCGTGCCAGTTCGGGGCGGTAGGTGTTCATCATCCGGATCCACGTCTTGGTTATGAACTGACCGGCGCCGGTCGCCGAAGAAAGTGGGTTCTTGGCGCGGGCCTTGCCGCCGCTTTCGACTTGAACGATACGCTCGGTCAGCGTTTCGACAGCGGAAGCGTCCGTCGCGATTGCCGTAACCGTGCCCAGCGGATCGATCGCCTGCCCATTGCGATAGAGTTCGAAATGCAGGTGCGGCCCGGTCGAAAGACCGGTGGTGCCGATATAGCCAATGATATCGCCTGCCTTCACCTTCGCGCCGACACCGGCCTTATCAGCGAATTTTTGCATATGCGCATAGCGCGTCTCGCTGCCGTCCCCGTGCGAAATCTTCACCAGATTGCCGTAACCGCTTCCATCGCCCTGAAAGACGATTTCGCCGTCGAAGGCGGCGGCTATCGGCGTGCCCAGCGGCGCCGCCCAATCGACGCCTTTGTGGATACGAACGGTTCCGAGGATCGGGTGCTTGCGTGGGCCGAAAGTCGAGGTCATGACCCCGTTGACCGGGGTGACCATGCCGTTGGCGACTGTCAGCGAGCGAACCTGATCGTCGCCGCTGACGCATGCAAACTGGCCGTCGGTCTGCTGGAACACGAAACAGTCGAGGCTTTTTTCGCTACCCCGGACGCCGACATACAGCACCCGTCCGGCCGTCTCTCCCTTGCCACGCGGTTTTTGCGAATAGATCAGGACCAGACGCTGGTCTTCGCTGGCGAAGGCATCCAGATCCTGTCCTCGCGACAGATACATGATCGCTTCTCCGATCACGCCGGTTGGAACCTTGTTGCGCGCTGCTGTCGAGTAGATCGCGTCGAGCAGCCGGTATTGCCTTTTGTGCGTGCCTTGCGCCTGTGCGCCCGAGTAGTTGAACAAATCCTCGCGGACCCAGGGGTCGACACCAGACACAAACACACCGGCGGCATTGCGCGTCAGCGTGCCGACAAATACGTTCCTGGCGTAGATCGAAACCTGCATGAGGGACATGGTTGTCGTCTCGCGCGTCGGCCTGAACCCGCGCATGGCTACGACATGACCTGGCTCAAGGCTCTCCCGATTGAAAAGCGCCTTCAGGGCTTCGCCTGCCAGCCTGGCATCCTCGGCGGAGAAATGCGCATCGAGCGCAACGCTGTCCAGGCTGCGGTCGTTGAGGATCTTTACGAAAATGTCCTCGGTAGCCTCGTATCTCTGATGTTCACTGACGACATTTGCAACGCTTGTGTTGTTTTCGATCTGGGTTTTCTGGAACGCGGGAAGGGCTGCCTCGCCTGAATCGATTGTTTCGCCCCAACCTGCTTCGGCATCATCGGCCCCCCCCAGAGGGTCCGAAGCAACCGGAGCTTCGTTTGGAACGGGCGGTGGCTGAACATCGTTTTGCAGCTCGTCGGATGGCGGCGCGGTCTGCCGCTGCGCCTGGAAGAAGGCGAAATCTTCTTGCGTGGACGGTATCGTCGTCATGAACTTTTCGCTGGCGCTAAGCATCACGTCGGACAGAATTTCGATCTGCGGAGAAACGCCGGCCTGATCGAGTTCTGCCGGCCGCGGGATCACCTGGCTTTTTGTTGCGCCGCCGGTGTCGGGCGCAAGCGTGATCCACATCGGGTCGCCTGCGAGATCGATGATGGCAGGCACATAGACAGATGCGTCGGCTGGCACATCGTCGGTTCCCTCAACGGCGTGCAACTCCTCATCCTCGTCGCCAAACGACCAATAATCCGCTGTGAGATAGAAGCCGGCAGCGATCGACAACAGCACGGCCACAGCAAGACCGGCAAGCAGCCTGCGCCACAGCCTGCGTCTGCGCAGGGCGGCGCGGGCCTGCTTTTTCAACTTGAAGCTTGTGTCGATACTGTGCGTCACGGATTGCTTCCGGTCAGAAAGAAGGTCCACCGCGCCTGTTCAAGCGTATCGACTTCGAGAAATCGTGCGGCGATATGGCCGCGCTGCCAGCATTCATCGATGCCGCGTATCGAGAAACGCCGCCGGTCGATGCACATGTCGGTCGACCCGGTCAGGGTCGCATGGCCAAAGACGTCCGTTGCATAGATGTAGATGTAGCGGTTCGAAAGTTCCTCGCGGATGACGTTGACGCACTGATTTGCGCCGATGGTCCACCAGCCATCGGTCTGGTCGGCATTGTCGACTTTTTGGCCGACGGCGAGATTGACGACGTCGAGCGTCTGATTGCAGACGGTGAATTCGGCGCGCGCTTCGTGAGGCGACAGGAGAGCCAGCAACGTCGCACCCAATATCACCGTAAGTCTGGTACGGCCTGCCAGGGCAAGCAGGCCGCGAAGCCGGTCACGCTGATTGTTGGGCGGCACAGCGGGCAGGAAGGAAAAGCGCGAGCGGCGGTGGGCCATCGGCGTCCATGCTACCCGCCGAGCCGAAAATACTTTGCCGTTGCGGAGTACTCAGCTCGGTTGGCGTCGATCTCGTCGAGAATTTTGGGCAACAGCAGCGCGGCTGGTGTCGGCGCAGAGAACGCCGCAGCCTGAATATCCTGTGGGCCCGTGATCACCATTATGATCTGCGGCACGACCTTGCCGGCCGCCTTGTCGGCTGCGCCGAGATCGATCGGAATGTTGAAGGTGGCCTTGTCCGCTTGCGCCAGCATAAGATCGTCGAGGCTGAATGCCATGCCCCTGTGGTCGATCAGCAGCACGCTGGAAATAAGGCCGCGATGCGTCACCAGCGAGCCGCCGATCGGCGAGCCGCTCGGCACCGTCGTTCGATCGAGAACAAGCTGCGGCTTGTCAGCCGGCATCTGGTCCAGAAAGCGCAGAAAGTTGGTGACTTCGCATTGAGCCGGCTCAATGAGGCGGACGCTGATGTCCGGTTCGACACGGAATCTTGCCTGGAAATCGGACAGCATTCGTTCGAACGGCTGGATCTCCGTGCCCAATCCTTCGATGGCGACGGCGGCCTCGGTTGCCGACGTCAACGTCGCATAGAAACAGTCGCCGCCGTTGAAGTCGCGCACCCAGGAGACCCGTTGCGCAGCGGGGTCGAGGGCATTTTTCGGCGGCAGTTTTAGGTCCGGTTTCGGCACGTTCAAGGCAACAGTGGCTTCGCCCGGCTGTTTGCCTGGCGCCGGCTCGTACCGCTGCCGTTTTGCATTCGCATCATCCGTCTGGTTTTCGGCCCGCGCGTGCTGGCTGGCCGGCTGATCGGGCTTCCGGCTCTCCATCATTTCGGGCTGGACCGCTGCGGGCGGCGAGGCCTTGTCGGCCGGTGGCATTGGCGCGACCTGGATGCGCGGCGGAACCGGCTCCGGGGTTTCCTCGGTTGGCGAAAGGACTTCGGCGGGCCGTGTCGGCTCCAAGCTTTGATCCGCCGCGGCATCTGCCCGATTTTCAGCTGGCGATGGCGCTTCGGCTGCCGCCGGCTCTGAAATGTCCTCGGTTGGCGAGAGGACTTCGGCGGGCCGCGTCGGCTGCAAGCTTTGATCCGCCCCGGCATCTGCCGGTCTTTCAACTGGCGGCTGCGCCTCGGCTGCCGCCGGCTCCGATCGTTCCGCGGCTGCCGCCGGCTCCGGGGTTTCCTCGGATGGTGAGAGGACTTCGGCGGGCCGTGCCGGTTCCAACTTTTGATTCGCCGCCGCACCTGCCTGACTTTCGGCTGGCGGCGCAGTGGCTTCTGTTTGTGACTGATCGGGTGGAACTGCCTTTGCCGGCTCATCGCCCGGCGAATTTGCAGCGCTGTCCGTCGGGGCCGGTTTGGATGCTTTTGGCGACAAAAACGAGGTGTCGCCGGCGGTCGGCGTGGAAGGCGTCATCACGCCGCCCAGGTAAGCGCCTGCACCCGACGCGACAGCCAATATCGCCATCGCAGCGATTGCGATCGATCGGGTCTTGGCCGACTTTGCCGGGACCTTTGGCGAGACAGCCCGAGCAGGACCGGCAGCTGGCGAAGGCCTTGGCTCGGACAGAAGTGCGGGCCGGACATGCGGAACGAAGCGCTGCTCACCGGCAGCCGCCGGAGGCTGACTTGCCAGCTTGGGACCGGCCATCTTGGGACCGGCCAGCCTGGGGCCGGGAAGCTTGGGGCCAGGCGCGGCGGTTCCCCCGGTTCGCGGTGTCCGGTCGCGCGGTGTGATCGACGTTGGCGGCCTTGTCTCCTCGTCCGTGTCGTCACGTGTCGCCCTGGCGATATCGGCCATGCTGGTCGGCCGGTCTTGTGGATCCGGCTGCAGCATGGCCTCGACAATTCCACGAAAATCGGCGTCGATGTCGGAGAGGTCCGGAACGGTTCGGCGTTTTTCCACGATCTCGAACTGGGAGCCGCTCATGTCGATCGGTTTCCCGCGCAGAGCAGCGGCCAGCACCAGGCCCAGGCTGTAGATGTCGGATTGCTCGCTGACATCGCCGCTGTACAGCCCGAGTTGCTCGGGAGAAACGTAGTTGTACTTTCCCGCGAACTTTCCGCCGATCAGCGTCTCGCCGCCGACGGTCGCCGATCGCGCGATGCCAAAATCGATGATCTTTGCGCGATCGACCCGGCCTCCCGGCAGGATGATGTTATCCGGCGAGAGGTCACGGTGTATTGCTCCCGCCTGGTGCACGGCGTTCAAGCCGGAAGCCAGACGATGGCAGAGCTTGCGCACGTCTTCCGTCGGCATCGGGCCATTTCGCATGATATCGAACAGCGATTGGCCGTCGACGAATTCCATGGCAAGGTAGGGGCGGCCGATACCGGGGTCGATCGTGAAGACGTGATATCGCACGACCGCGTCGTGCGACAAATGATTGAGGATCGTCGCTTCCTTGCGGAACAGCGACAGGATCGTCTGGTCACGGGCGAACTCGGGCAATACGATCTTGATCGCGACATGGTCGCCGGTCTGGATGTTGTGGCCACGGTAGACTTCGCCCATGCCACCGAATGCGATCCGCTCGTCCAGTTCATAGATGCCGCTGAGTTGCGTGCCGACCGCTGTGCTGGCCACGTCAGGCGATATCCGCGTCTTGTCGTCGGCGCTCATCAGCCTCAGCCTTCCGCTCTGGAAGGACCGGGATAGGCCCCATTGCGCCCGTCTCCGATCTTGACGAGCACGATCGTGACATTGTCCGTTCCCCCGCGCGCCAGCACCATCTGCAGCAGGTTTTCGCATGCCGCCTGAGGTGTCGCCGACACCGCCGCCGCCTCGATCTCGGCGTCTGTGACATGCGCTGTCAGCCCGTCGGTGCTCAGCACGAATATGTCGCCCGGCATGATTTCGCCTTGCTGGAAATCGATGACGATCTCGTCGCTGACGCCGACCGCATGGGTGATGACGTTGCGGCGCGGCCAGGCGAGCGCTTCGGCTGCGCTGATCATGCCCTTGTCGAGAAGTTCCTGGACTTCGGTATGGTCCTTCGAAATCTGCGAGATCGAGCCGTTGCGGATCAGGTAGACGCGACTGTCGCCTGCCCACAGGCAGGCAAACCGCCCATCCATCGCCAGCAGGGCGGCGACAGTGGAGCCAATGGTTACGCCGCGGGATTGTGATATCCTGCGGATTTCGGCATTGGCCCGGCTCAGCCGGTCCTCGAAGCGGGCGCGCAGATCCGGTGCAGAGCTTGCAATGCCGATCGTTGCCAGGTGATCGACGATGCTGGCCGAAGCGACTTCCCCTGCATCGTGTCCACCCATGCCATCGGCCACCACCCACAGGCCGGTGTCCGGCTCGACCAGATAGCTGTCTTCGTTGAGCTCACGGACACAGCCTTTGTGGCTGACGCCGAAGCTTTCAAAGGGGAGGGCGACATTGTTCACTTTGCCACCAAGCGCTTCTCAAGCGTCCTCTGCGGCGCACCGTCAGGCGCCCGTTCGCGCCAGTTTGCCACAGGCTCGAACGTTAGAGTATCGAAATCAACGTCCGCCCATCTGTTGCCGATGGACGGCCGCACCGTATTGGAAAATCTAGAGCTCATCTCAAAACGCCTTTGGACAGCTGAACCCGGAAAGCGCAGGAAGAAAGAGAGGGTTTTGGTCCGAACTGGCCTGGACCGTATAGGCGACATCGCGTCCGCCGATCACGAAGCGGGCTTGGGTGTTGCCGCCGGTGCCGGTGATATCAGCCTTGTCCAGCAGGCGCTTCAGTGCCCACGGGCCGTCGAACTTGATCGCGGACTCACGGCCCGGCATCTCCGGAATGAGGCTCAGGCTCGCCGACGCGGAAGCCATGCCGCTCGGCCAGGTCACCGTGCTTGGCGCGTTGCCGGCCTGGTTGCTTTGGACGATCTGGCCATCGACGTCGAGTATCGCCGTATCGGCATCGCCATGCAGTGAAAACGGCGTAAAGGTGACACTGACCGACGGCACCGAACCACCTGAAGGAAAAAAGGCGTTGCGGATTTCCGCCGCCAGCTGGAAGCTTTTCAAGGTCGACTTCGACAGGTCGCGCCCGAAACGCGCATCCTGTTTCCAGTTCCAGTCCTGGCCGGTCATGTCGATCAGCGATGCCAGATTCTGTGCGAAGAACCGGTCCATCAGGCCGCCTGGAGCGAACAGTTTCGCGAAATCCGCCATCGCAATATCCTCCGGGCCATCGCTGGCGAAGGGATAACGGCCCTCGACCATCTCCTCGCAGGCGCGCGTCACCGTCTGGTCGAGCAGCTGGTTCAAATTGGTCTGCGAGGTTTCTGCGACGTTGCCGTCAAGCTCGTCGGCGGTCGCAGTAACCATTTGGGCGAGTTGCTTGGGCAGCCGCGAGACGTTGGCGCGAAGCGTGGATATCTGCAGCTGCAGATTCATGTTGGCGCGTTCGGTTTGCGAAGGGACATCGGCCGCCAATTGCAGGCTTTGATGGATGTCGCGGAAATTCTGGGTCAGTGCATCGATGGGGCGGCGCCCAGTGGGACCGTTCACCAAAGCCTGGAATGATCTGAATTGCGCTTCGATGTTCGCCCCGGGGTTCTGGTTTTGCGCGCGAGCGGACCCCGTGCCGGCCCGGCTTTGCGATTTGCCGCCGGCGATTTGAATGCCGATGCGGGCCAATCCGCTGGCGATGTCTGCAGCGTTTTGCGGCTGGTTTTGAAGCACGCCGGTTTCGGCCTCGGAGCCGGGCTCTTCGCTGGAACCAGCGTCTCGCGTCAGCGCAGTTTCATCGGCTATCGCGGTAAAAAGCTGGTCGATTGGCGAGCTTGGTGACGCGGCGGCGGAGAGCGCGATATAGTTGTCCTCCAGCATTGCCTTGAACTTCAGTCTGTCGAGTACGCCGTTCCACGCCGCGGCGAACTCCCTGCCATAGCGCTCGACAAGTTCGGGACCGAGTTTTGGCAACTCCTGGTCGATGCCACCTTGCTCGGCGCCGCCGCCGAGAACCCACTGGTCATCGACAAGCATCTGCGCAATGCGCGAGAGTTGCCCGAGATAGAAGTCGTTGAAGCCGCTATAGGTATAGATACCGGGAACGCGAAGGCCTGACAGATCGCCGCCATCGACACGTTCGAACAACAGCTGCGCTTCCGGGCCGCCTTTGACGGAGACGGAAAAATCGTCCAGCGCTGCGGCGTATACCGCCGACTTGACCAAGGCAGAGGCACGATCGGCAAGGCTCATGCGTCCGAGCGAGCGTTGGGCGGCTTCGACAAGCGGCTGGTTGAGTTCGAAAACCGGATCATAGGCGTCGTCCAGTGCAAGCATGGCCCGCAGATGCTTTTCGAGTTGCGCCCGTCCCTCGCGGTTGTTTTCACCCGGATACCGGTTCTGCTCCCAGTCCTGCCTCATCCAGGACACGATCAGCTCGTCGTCGACCTTGGGCGCCTTGCCGCCAAGCATCATGTAGATCTTCAGCGGTTCGTAGAGCGCGGTGGGATCAGCCATTTTTGCCTGGATCGTCCGTTCGGCCTGAAGCAGCAGGCGCGAGCGGAACATGCGCTCCAGCGCCTGCCGGTAAGCTGTCTTTGATGCCGAAAGCAGCCTTTCCCGCTGACTGAGGCCGAATGTCTCCTGGATCGGGGTCGGCAAGTCACTGGTGTCGAACCCGGCCGGCAGTTCGCGCAACTGGTCGAGCGGGCCGATGACGTTTTCGAGGTCGACATCGGCGACTTCAGTGCTTTTGAGGAGCGGGTCCGCCGTCTCGCGATATTGGCTTGCCGCTTGCGTGGTGGAAGCGATCAGCGACCTGTTGGCTGAAAAGCTCAGGGCCAGGGTGCCGAGAGCCGCGGCAGCCATCAATGCTATTGCGCCAAGGCCGCCATACCTGGCGATCGCTGCACGCCTTTCAGCCGATTTGTCGTATGAGACCCAGCCGGATTCCGCGAAAATGACGCCGGTCAGAAGATCATGCAGGAAGAAGCTCTTGCCGGTGCCGGAAAGATGGGCGCGAGAGGCGCTGCCGAAACTGCGGCCGATTGCGCCCAGCACCTGGTCGATCGGCGTGCCCTCCTGCGTGCCTGACGAAAAATAGAGACCACGCAGGCTGACATTCACCTGGCCGCGGGCCGGATCGAAGATGCCGGCGACGAAACCGGCAATACGGCTTTTCAGCGCGTCAAATTGAGCTGGAAAGCCAAAGATGGCTATGCGCGCGACCGGATCGGCCTCTTCCTGCAGGCGGTCGGCCATCTCCTCTGCCAGGCGCTTTGCCAGTGCGTCGAGTTCGGCCGGTGCCTCACCGGCCATGTTCTTGCTGCGATCGGCGGTCTGGAATGTCGCGCCCCACACTTTGCGGCGGCGCTGCTCGTCGAAGCCGCCAAAATAATCCATGAAACCCGAGACAAGGTCGGCCTTGGTGAAGAGCAGGTACACCGGGAACTGGATTTTCAGTGTTTCGTGAATTTCGCGCAGACGGCTGCGTATTTCGACGACATGGGCGTCAAGCTGCCGATCATCGAGGCTGATGAGATCGGCAAGGCTGATGGCCAGAATAACCCCGTTTATCGGTTGCCGGGTGCGGTATCCCTTGAGCAGCGACAAGAAGGCGAGCCAGCTCTTCTTGTCGCTCTGCGCATTGGAATCCTGCGTGGTGTAGCGCCCGGCGGTGTCGATCAGCACCGCCTGGTCGGTGAACCACCAGTCGCAGGATCGTGTGCCGCCAACGCCGGCCACCGGCTGGGCGTCCCCCGAACCGGCAAGCGGAAAATTCAGGCCCGAATTGACCAGCGCCGTTGTCTTGCCGGCACCGGGCGGGCCGATGACGACGTACCAGGGAACCTCGTAGAGGAAATTGCGCTTGCCGCTCGACCGCTTGAGCGCAGCGATGGCTTCATTCATCCGCGTCTCGAGCACCTGCGAGTCGTCATCCCTGTCGTCGTTGCGGGCGACTATCGTCTCGAGCGCCTTTTGCGCCTTTCGCTTTTGCCAGAAACGCACGCCATAAAACAGCGTCGCGATCGCAACGATCACGCCGATGATCGTCACGCGCAGCCAGAGGGGTGCCAGCGGACGCGCGTCGGCAAAGCGGATCAATGGTCCGGCAAACCAGACGGCTGCCGCGAAACCGGCCAACGCGATCGCGCTGAATATCCGCAGCAGCCAGCCCGTCATGGGCGCTTCCAGATGGCCGTGCTCACAGCGTTTCCTCCTTGGGGATCATCAAGTCGACACGGCGATTCTGGGCGCGGCCTTCCGGCGTCGCATTGTCGGCGATCGGTTCGTCTTCACCCTTGCCGTCGACGGTGATCCGCGAAGGCTTGCTGAACCGTGGCGCCATGACAGCTGCGACGGCCTTCGCCCGGGCGATGGAAAGGTCGAAGTTGGATTTGAACTCGCTCGATTTCCGCGGCTTCACATTGTCTGTGTGGCCGACGATCATGATCGGTCCAGGCTCCGGCTCCAGCGCGGCGGCGATGTCCGCGGCGATTGGTCCAAACTCCGGTTTTATCTCGGCTCTGCCGGACGGGAACAGCAGGACATTGTTGATCTCCACGATGATGAACCTGCCCTGCGTGCCGACGCTCAGCCCGCCGCGCGCGATAGTCTTGGCCAGTGCGGCATGGATGCGATCGATCTGGGAACGGGTAGGGGCGACAGGCGGAGCGACTTTCACCGGCGCAGCCGACGGCACCACGCTGGCGCGTTCGATGGCGATCGGCGTCGACGGATCGAGCGCCAGCAGCCTGCCGGCAAGGGCATCGCCCTCGTCGGTAATGAAGACCCGCAATGCGAAGAATGCCGCCGTCAGCAGCGCCGACGCAGCCGCCGCAATCACCCAGAGCGGCAACCGGGCCGACGACTGTGGGCTGGACACCGCCAGGCTTTGCCAGTGGGGCGAGATGTCGTCGTCGGCGCGCGCCCTGAAGTAACGAAGCGTCTCGTAGACGTCGCGTCGAACGCGTTCGAGATTGTTGTCCTCGCGCGCAAGGCCTCGGTACTGGCCTTCGAACCCCAGCGACAGGCAGGCATGCATCAGTTCAAGCAAATCGTAGTGTGCCTCCGGCGCAGCCAGTATCTTGTTCAGCGCTTGGTAGAAGCCCGAGCCGGCGGGCACGACGTGAAAGAACTGTGACAGCATGCTGTGCTGCGCCCAGGCGTCTGTCTGGGGCCAAGGCAGGTTGCCGATGAGGTCGTCAGCGGTTTCGCAAAGAGCAAATTTCGCAATCCGCGCATCTTCTTCGGGAACGCCGGCTTTCTCCATTGTCCGGTCGAATTTTTCGATCGCCTCTGCGACATGTTCCGCCAGCTGCTCCGCCTGTCTTTCGACAGCCATAAGCCTGAGCTGGCCAAACAGCATCAGCAAAGGCGCGGCCGCGGCGAGGATCTGATTTGCTGCGCAATATCTGACGCTGTCCGTGGCCTGCAGCAGGATGTCCTGCTGAATGCCCGGCGCCGCCGCAAAGGAGCCGGCTGTCGCCGCTGCGCCGGGGTCTGCCCCCTGATAAATCACGGTTCCGGATGTCCAGCCCGGCGGTGCATGCCGAGCGACTGGATCGAAAACCGTTGAATCCTTGACCGGCGAGGGACCGGGGCGCCCGCCGTCGGGAACGGCCCGCTGGGGATCGGGCGCTGATTTCTCAGCCCGGCGCGGTGCGCGAATAACTGTCTTGCCCGATGGGCCGAAAGGATCGTCCTTCGAGCTCATCGCCAAACGTCCGTCCACGCGTCAGTACCGCGTGTGCGCCACATCAGGGCAAAACGGTCCCCGGCCGGGCACAGGGACGGCAGGCGCAGGACCTGCAGGCGCTGCCGACGAGGGCAGTGTCTGGAGGAAGATCGACTATATCTTTCTAACCCGCCGTAACATGACATGTGCCGCAGACCCCCAGGTCAATCAGCCTTACCCGCTGGCGAACTGTCGAAAATGATCGTAAGCTTAGAAACGGTCGATTGGAACCAGATGCAGCGCTGCGACAGGATTTTTCTTCGCCAACGACAGCGCCGTATCTTTGGGCTCGCCAAGGACGCCCTAGTTCCTCTGCACAGAGGACTTGGTTGAGAGCGAGCCTGAAAGGGATTGTCGACGGTCCAACTGCACAATCTCCAACGTCTGCGATTAGCCGCAGGCCACCACACCTTCGTCATCCCAGGGCGGAGCAGGAGCGAAGCGACGTCGCGGAGACCCTGGGATCCATGCCGTTACCTCGGAGCGTTGCTGCGGTGCAGAACCTTTGATCGCGGAGCGAGGCGCTCCCCTCTGTCCTGCCGGACATCTCCCCCACAAGTGGGGAGATCGGCCGTCATTGCGGCTTTCGCCAATGTCCAACGTTGATGAACAGGGGCCGTCAGCGAAGCTGCCAATCTCCCCCCAAGTGGGGGAGATGTCCGGCAGGACAGAGGGGGGCGCGAAGGATCACTACAGATCAGCATTTATCCTGGTCCGCTGTATTCCTCGGCTGAGGTAACGGCATGGATCCCAGGGTCTGCGCGCGTCGCTTCGCTCCTTGCTTGCCCTGGGATGACGAAGTGGAGGAGTGTTTCGGCCAATCTTCCACGCTTGCGATCTGCCACTGAGATTTGCCACCGATGGGAATTATTGACGTTCGCTGCCGATCGGCTCGACCTGTCAAAACTACTGTGTCTAGGAACTAGTACTTTCCAACTCTCCGCAGCCGAAGCCAAGCGCAGCAAACCGGTCCGATTTCCGGGGCATCTGCCAGGTTTCCGGTCTACTTTTGCTTGTCGGCTTTGGCATAGGCTTCGCTGAAATAGGCCAGGAATATGTCCAGCATTCCGTTTTCGTGTGCTTCCTCCATGGTCCGCCATTTGGCGACGAAGGCGTCCCAGGCCAGGCCCTTCTTCGATGTGAACGACGTCGGTGGGAGTTTTTTGCTGATCGCCTCAGGCGACAAATCGTCAAGCAGCCGGGAGAGCGCAGCTTGCATGGCTGCATAGGTGGCAAATTCGTGCGTCTTGAGATCGCGGAACGCGTCCTCGACACTGTGCCTGGCATCCAGGTAGCCGGATCTGCGCCGCGCAAACATGATTTCGAGGATGTCGTCGGTTCCCGGGACGAACTTCAGGGGATTGTTGTCGGCAGCGCTGATCATCGTCCGGTGCGTGCTCTTGGCCAGTATTTTCGCAGCCGCACGTGCCTTCAGCAACTGGGCCAGCTCCTCGACAACCGTCCGCAGCACCGCGCCGATTTCGGCGCCCACTTCATGCGGATCACGCGATTGAAGCAGTTCCGGCGCGATGCCGGCTGCGATAGCGATGTCCCGCAGCACCTCGTGTTTCGTCGAAGGGAGAGGCGCGGGCGTCGAAGCGAGAGGCGCGGGCGGCGAAGAGGTCGACACCGGTGCTCTCTGCCCGGGCCGTTGCGCCACCGGCTCGAAGAAAGCCTGGTCTCCGAAATTCTGCGGCCGGCCGGTTGCGACAGGCATTTGTCGCTGCGTCGAACCGTGGCTGCTTCGAGGATCACCTGTCGCGGCGCGCTCGTCATCAATCGACACCAGGACGACATAGCGGCCGATCAGCAACCGGTCGCCTTGACCAAGCCGGTGAGGGCCGGCCATGCGCTGCGTCGATCCGTTGATGAATGTGCCGTTACGCGAGATGTCGTGCAGCCAGAACGCGCCTGCCTGGTAACGCACTTCGCAGTGTCTGGCGGAGATGAACTTGTCGGGATCGGGCAAGGTCCAGTCACAGGCCTCGCGGCCGATTTCAAAGCTGCGATCACGAGCGGAGTAGCCGGTCGACATACCGGCGGGCAGGGAGACGACATTGTTGATCTGCAGCCTGATGAACATTCAAAATCGCCGTCGATCCTGTCGGGAAACTCGCCCAGGACACCCCATTATACCAGCAATTTCTGAGCGCGGCGGCACAGAAGCGTTCAAGTCGATGATTCCACAGGCGACCAGGCTGCAGCCGCCAAGGGTCCCCTTTGGTCGGTGCAAGACATGTGCTAGGCTCAGACAGAAACGAGCGGCGGGAGGGGGCACGACCCATGCCGAACGAACGTGCCACGGTTGTGCAGACGCCGGTTGGCGCTGAGCTGTTGACCTTCACGCATCTTGTCGGGCGCGATGAGATCAGTCGTTGTTTGGCCTATACGGTCGGGTTCGTAAGCAACAGCCCCGAAATCGATCCGCTGAAGATGCTGGGCGGTGCGGTTTCGATCGAAGGTGAATCCGATCCCAAACGCTGGTTCAGCGGCCTTGTCTCCGAGTTTCGGCTGACCCGGATCGAGGACCGTCTGGCATACTACGAAGCCGTCGTCAGGCCATGGCTCTGGTTTCTCGGCAATACCACCGACTGCCGTATTTTCCAGAACATGAGCGTCATCGAAATCGTCGAGGAGGTTTTCTCGAAATACAGCACGGCAAAATTCGAGAAGCGCCTGCAAGGATCTTATCCGCCGCGCGAATACTGCGTCCAGTACGACGAGAGCGATCTCGATTTCGTGCAGCGGCTGCTCGAGCACGAAGGCATCCTGTATTTCTTCGAGCATGACGAAGGCAAGCACACGCTTGTGCTGGCCGATGCCATGAGCAAGCTCAAGCCGGCGCCGGGCTATGAAAAGGTGCCCTATCACTTTGAAGGGCAGGGCTCCCGGCGCGATGTCGAATACATCACCGAATGGATTCCGGGCAGCTCGGTGCGGCCGGGCGCCTATGTCCATACCGACTATGATTTCGAGAAGCCGGGCGCCGACCTGATGGCCAAATCCGCCCAGCCGTTCAGTCACAAGCTGGCCGCGGGCGAGAACTACCGCCAGCCGGGCGCGCATCTCGACGTCGGCCGCGGCGACAGCCTGGCCGCGATACGGCGCGAGGAAATCCAGGCCGTGCACCAGCGCATCGCTGCAGTCGGCACCGTGCGCGGCCTGTATTCGGGCTGCACGTTCAAGCTGGACGGCTTCCCAAGGGAAGACCAGAACCAGGAATATCTGGTGGTCAGCGCCGAATACAGGCTGTTCGATCCGGGCTACAGAGCCCTTGCCGACGTCGAAAGCGAGAACTTCAAGGTGATCCTCGGCGTGGCGCCGACCGCCTTGGCCTATCGCCCGCCGCGGGTCACGACACGGCCGATCATGCGCGGCCCGCAGACGGCGACGGTGGTCGGCCCATCTGGCGAGGAAATATTCACCGACAAATATGCACGGGTAAAAGTCCAGTTCCACTGGGACCGTCTCGGCAAGAAGGACCAGAACAGTTCCTGCTTCGTGCGGGTTTCGCAGACCTGGGCCGGCAGCGGCTGGGGTTTCATCCAGATACCGCGCATCGGCCAGGAGGTGATCGTCGACTTCATCGAAGGCGACCCGGATCTGCCGATCATCACCGGCCGCGTCTACAACGCCTCGCAGATGCCGCCATACGGACTGCCGGGCAACGCCACGCAATCCGGCTGGAAATCCGACTCCTCGAAAGGCGGCGGCGGTTACAACGAGCTGATGTTCGAGGACAAGGCCGGCTCCGAACTGGTCAATTTCCAGGCGCAGAAGGACCACAACCTTCTGATCAAGAACGACCGCACCAAGCTGGTGCAGCACGACCAGTCCGACCGCATCGACCACGACGCCAAGCACTCGGTCGGCCACAACCTCGACGAGGACGTCGGCAACAACAAGACGGTCAAGGTCGGCGTCGACCAGACCACGGATATCGGCAACAACGACACCGAGACGGTGGGGGTGAACCGTTCGCTGACCGTGGGGTCAAACGAGACGATCCGTATTGGGGCGAACTCCACTGAAACCATCGGCGCCAATCACACGCAGACGGTGGCCCTCGTTCAGACGGTGACCGTTGGCGCTGCCCGTATCGACAGTGTCGGCGCTGCGGAGACAAGGACCGTCGGGGCGACGCGCTCTGTTAGCGTTGGCATCAGCCAGACGCACAGCATAGGCACGAGCGATACCTGGACCATTGGGGCCGATCAGAGCATCAGCATCGGTGCCGGACAGACCGTCGCGATCGCCGCATCACAGGCGACCGATGTAGGCGCCTCGCGCGTCGCGAACATCAAGTCGAACGACAGCACCGACGTGGGTGGCGGGCATATGCTCAAGATCGCCAAAGGGAGCAAGATCGACATCGGTGAGTCCGGCGTCATTGACGTTGGTAAGACGATGACGATCAACGCCAAGGATCAGATTACCCTAAAAACCGGTAGCGCCCAAATCGTGATGAAGAAGGACGGCACCATCGTCATCGAAGGCAAGGATATCACCGTAAAGGGCTCCGGAAAGATCAACATCAAGGCGTCGAGCGACGTGATCATCAAGGGCTCGAAGATCAATGAAAATTAGAGGGTGACATGAAAAACGTCATGCATCGCATCGAAGGGGTGGTGATTGGAGCCTTCCTCGGCTTCGGCGAGGAGTCGACGCCGCTGGTGGTCTTTCCGGGGAGCCCGGAGGAGACGGCCTTGCCGGCGCGGAGTCTCTGCGAACTCTCGTCGGACATGATCGGTCAGGAGGTGGCGCTGCTCTTCGACGGGGGTAATCCGCACAAGCCGCTGATCGTCGGACGCATCGTCGAACCCGTGCGTCCCGCCGCTGCCGTCCCCCATGTCATGCGCGACGGCAAAAACGTTCGCATCAGCGCCGAGGACAGGCTGGAACTGCGTTGCGGCAAGGCAACGATCATCATGGACAGCGATGGCCGCATTACCATTCGCGGCGGCCACATTACCAGTCATGCCAGCGGCGCACAGCGCATTCGCGGCGGCTCCATCAACCTGAACTGATGGCGCCGCGCTGATGGCGTCGGCAGGAGAACAGCTCTTTACGCCGCAGCGCCGCATCGCGGCCGAAGCGGTGCGCCAGCACATCGAGCAGGCGGCATTTCTCTGGGCTCAGCGTGACAACTGGGGCCAAGAGGATCCGCCGGACGAGACGGTGATCGGCGAGATCGGTCAACGCGTCGAGGTCAATCTCGACGGCCTCCGGATCGCCGGCGCGGCCGCATGGCCGGCAGCCGAACGGCAGCTTGAGGATTTTCCCGACAAGGGCGAGTTTTTCGTCGTCGGCTGGATGGCGATCGAGCAGGGCGACGCCACGCGCATCGATCAGACCGTGGCGGCGGCAAAGGAGCTGGACGAGCGGCGCGGCCTTGTCGGCGCCCTGGCCTGGCACCAGCCGCCGAAGATCGGTCACCTCGTGCACGACTGGCTGGTCGCACCGGACGCGTTCAAGCGCTATTTGGCGGTCGGCGCCTGCCTTGAGCACGGCGTCGACCCGAGGCAATTGCTCGCGCGCCTGGTCAAAGACGCCAACGCGCCGGCGCGCGCCTTCGCCTTGCGTCTCGCCGGCACCTTGAAACGCGCCGATCTGGCGCGCGAGATGGCGGCAGCGCTGGAGTCGGACGACGAGATCGTGCGGCTATGGGCCGGATGGGCTCTGACGCAACTTGGCTCCGGCGACCTGGCGCGGGTCCAATTGCGCAAAACCGCTGTCGCCGGCGGACCCGACGCGCTGGTTGCCTTGCGGGCCGCGATCACGGCCGGCCCTGAGAAGGACGTGCGCGCCTGGATGGGTGGGCTGATGCAGTCCGTCGCAACCGCCCCGCTCGCGGTGCGCGGCATCGGCATGCTGGGTGACCGCTCAATTCTGCCCTGGCTGATCGAGCGGATGAAGGAGCCCTACGTCGCCGTCGCCGCCTGCGCGGCTTTTCTGGAGCTTTTTCCGGAAGCGCGGGAGGAGACGAAGCTTTTTACGGTGGACCCGACGGAACTGGGGCCGGCGTTTGCGAAACACTTCGAGGATGATGTCGTCCGCGTGGCGTTGCAGGATCGGGTGGAGGAATGGCGGGACCCAAACCGCGCGACGTGATGGTTAAAGCGGTATCGGGTGGCCGAAAAAGTAGCGTTGGCCGGGCTGAAAGTGTCTCATGTCATCACGGTCCAGGAATTCTTCAACTGTAGCCATTGCCGCTAGGCGATTGAAACGCCCGATATCGTCATAGAATCGTGAGCAGTCTGCGCCGGTTGCCGCCTCGAAAATCATCTTGGTTCGAAATAAGCGCTCGTCCGGCTCGGACCCGGCCTCGATCTGCTGTCTGAGACTGTCTGCGACGCCTAGGACGTTGTACTCCGATCCTTCAAAAAGGGGTGTCTCAGATCGAGGTAACCTCGACGTCACTTCATCAAAACGATCTCGGACCAACTTTGCATAGAGTTCTCGATCTTCGATCGACGGCGGCTGCTCTTCATCATCAGGGTCCTCGATTCCGTCAAACAAGATGTCATTTGCAGACTCCAATTGATACGAGATATAGGCGCGGATTTGAGAAAGCGTGTCTACGTAGTTTGTTTCAAAATACAGACTAAGAAGCTCCGATATCGCCCTTCGATCGTTGGAGTTGCCAAACAGAACTGCCTGAAAATGTTTTTCGGAATCGCTATTTCCAATGTCGCTTATTGACCTTGAAAATTCTTTAACATCTTGCCACGTACCCGCGTAACTGACAATATGTATACATGAAGTCCAAACGGTGTATCCATCATTTCTTCGCAGAATTGGAGAAAGCCTCCTAAGTAGTGAAAAGTCGCCGTTCTGACAAGATAGCAAAACGCCGGCAATCACATCCAAGTCTTCGTTGCTTCCAAGTAAACTCGATACAGATTGTGACAAGCTTCCTTCATCTTCAAAATGAAAGCCAGAAGCAATTTTAACGTATTTAGAAAGAGTATCTCTAGCTGCCACTTGCTTTTGCTGCCGCATGTTTCAAATTCTGTTCAATCGCACTAAGGGTTTTCTCAACCTCGGATTGAGCTTTTTCTAGATCTTCACAATGACTACCACCCATTTCGTTGTTTGGAACCGTATTCATTGGACTATTGCAGCCGGCGCCCAGTTTCGGCGTCATATGATTTATTTGGGTAGGCCGCATCGTTCCAGCTACTTTCGAGTTGGGATCCAATTCCTGTCGAGGAACGCGCCGACCAAGTTTCTTATCCCAGTACTCTAGCGTTGCGTTCCGCTTGTTCTCCTTAAAATTGCCTTTGCACTTTTGAGCGGGTGTCTTACCTCCAGGATACCTGGTGCCTGTCGGTATGTCACAGTAGAGTGCGCATGGATCGGTTCGATCCGGATGCAGATTGTTGCATGCCGAGGATGGGTTTGTTTTGGCGGCCGCTCGTGCCGCAGCCTTCTTAGCAACTGCATTGTTGGCGGCGGCTACGAAAGCAGCTTTCTTCGGGTTCGCGTCATCCAATGCAGTCGCCCTGTTGTTTAAGAACTGCTCCTCCGGGACCAGTTTGAACGGACGACCCGTGTTGGGATCCTGTTGCCATTCATGGGCGTCTTCTTCGCAGCAGGGGCAGACACCGGAATTCAGCATCTGCTGCGCAGTCATGATGTTCAGCACCTCAAGCGACGTTAGAGGCGCTGTCGTGGTCCCGCCCGAAGCATGATTGCTGGTCGTGATATCAAAATGCCGGCAGACGTTCTTGCCTTCGAACTTCACATCCATGCACCAGGCCTGGAAGTAGGTCTTGCCGGTGATCTGATGCGTCACGACGTTGGCGCCAAACGTGCGCGTCGCCGCCTCGTCGCCGAGCACCGGCTCCTTGTAGTAGGACTTCTGCGCCAGCGCCGCACCCTTGCCGCCGATCTTTACGGTGCTCGACGCGGACTTCAGATTGTTCGAGAACGACGTGTCCGGATAGGGGATCGGTATCGGCCCCGCCGGCGGCGAGGGCGGCGACAGGCACACATCTGGAAACCGCGCGATCGACTTGTTCATGCCGTTCTCGGCGGCGATCTCCCATTTTCCGGCAAAGACGTTCCTGGTCATCTCGCTATCCTATGCCGAAACGATCGCTGCGGCCCGGCCGCCGAAAGCCATCGAGCTGCCATGCAGCGCCGCCAGATCGCCCGGCGCGTAGCCCCTGCTGAACGCCTGCTCCGCCCAGGCAAACTGGATCAGCCCCGCCGCCGCGCCGGTGTCGCCGATGCTGTCGGCCGGGTGCCACACCGGCTGTTCCGGCCGTGACTGGCGCATGTTGCGTATCTGAGCGATGACGAGTTCCTCGAAGGCGTAGGATTCACCCGCCACGTCGCTGAAGCGGAAGGCCACTTCGTGCATTTCGGTGCGCGCTTCGGCGAGCGCCGTCTTCAAGGCGCCGGCCAGTCCGTTGGCGCGGAAAGGCTCCTCGCTGATCGCGGTCGCGGTTTCCGCGCCGAGCCCCAGACCGCGGACCGTGACACAGTGCGGCGTCATCGGGCGCTTGCTCACGACCGCCAGGCATGCGGCCTCGCCGGGGATCACCCCGTCCGTTGTGTCGCTCGTCTTCAGCCGCATATGGCGGTCGAGCCAGGCCAGCGTGCGCGCGTCGATCAGGCTGTCGATCGCCAGAATGAGACAGGCCGGTGCGCCTTCGCCCAGCATTTTCCGCGCCTGCATCAGCGCCGCGAAGGCGCCGGTCTGGCCGGCCGCGATATGCGCCGTGCGCCGCTCGGTCACCGCCGAGCCATCGGGAAAACGCAGCTCGGAGAACATGCCGTTGAGCCGCGCGCCCGGCGTTTCCTTCTCACGGGTGCATAGGATCAGAGGCATCTGCGCCCAGGGCAGCGCCGCGCCGATATCGGGCTCGATGTGTTCCAGCACCAGACGCGCAAGCATGCGAAGCCGTTCGCGCCCGCGCTTGGAGGACGCGATGGCGTCGACGCGGGCGCCGCGGATCGGCATGGCCAGCCTGTCACGGTAGTCGAGTTCCTCGAAGGCGGCGATGCCGGCGCGCAGCGCCGCGCAGGTCGCGGCGGCGCTGTAGCCAACCGGCGAAACAAGGCTGACGCAGCTGACGACCGTCATCGGCGGCGGCCCCGCAGCTTGGTCAGCGCGGCGACAGCCTCGCCAAGTCCGGCGTAGTGCGGCTTGACCGCGGGCTGTTCAAGCGGTGGCCCCACCTGCACCTGCTGCAGCCTCACGAATTTGCGCGGCAGCTTCACTGCCGCGCGCCCGACCAGCACGATCTTGCCTTCGTGCGGGATCAGATTGAGCGTGTCCGGCTGCACGACCTTGTGCTCCGTGTGATCGTCGTACATGAATCTCACGGGCGTACCAAGCGTCGGCACCCTGACCTTGAACCGGCCCGACGCGTTCATATTCATGCACCCGAAGATCGTTCCCTCGCTGAGCTTCTCGACCCATTGGTCTTGCGGCGCGGTCTGAAAATACCGGTCGTCGAAATCCTGCGGCAGGAAGGGCAGCACGTTCTCCATCCAGTGCTTGTCGTACGTCCCGGCGTACCGAGCGCGCTCCCTGGCGAAACGCGGCACCGGGCCGAACCCGATTGGCTTGGCGCGATCGTTCCATATCCGCAGCCGCGATTGCGGGTCCTCGACCGAAGGCAGCAGCGTACCGTCGATGTTGCCCTGGCCGACCAGGAAACCGCTGCCGATCGGATTGATTGCGTCGCTGCGGTGCTTGGCCGGATCCGGATCGGTTCGGTCCCAGCCGCCGAACGTCAAATGCCAGGCCAGCGGCATCGACATAAACGGCATCGGACTTGAGGACTGGATGCCGAGCCCGCCTCGAAACCATCGGCGCTGCCCGGTGACGATCGCCCGCTTCTGCAGGTTTGGCCCGAACAGGCCGACTTCAACGGTTTCCGCCGGACGTCCGCCGGGCGCAACCGCCATCGCATCGAGCACCACCTCGCAATGCGGCTTCACCGGCACGAAGTCAGTCTCGACGCGGATCGATGTGGTCTCGGGATCGCCGTAATGCGTGTCGGCGAAGACGAATGGCAGTTGTTCCTTTGCCGGCGTGCAGTTGCCATCTTCGTCGACGTCAAATGTCGCGCGAACGACCGCTACGCACCACTTCACGGCATGCTTGTCCGCGAAGGGAAAAGTCTCCGCGAGAAAGGGCGTGGTGTTCTGGCTGACGAACATCAGACTTGCCCCTGCATCAGCTGGTCTCCCAACTGGCGGCGAAGATTTGCTCCACTGTCGTTTTCGGCGATAGCGGGTCGATGTCGAAAATGTCGGAATGTGCAGTCCACATCACCAGGTCGGTAATGCTCTCGCTGCCCGGCTCCACGGGCGGTACCGGCAGTGTGACCAAAGCGGCATCCAGTTCGTCGGGCGTCATCTCGCCGCGCTGCGCGGCAATGGCAGCCTCTTCAATTCCGGCAAACCAAGCATCGGCGCGAGCCAGTTGAATGGAAGCGTCAGGAAGCTGCGCGACCACGCTGAGAGGGAACTGCCTGCCGACCCTGTCGGCGCTCTGCAGAATAATGCCTGCCGATGCGCCGAAAGACGCCGGGCCGGCCAGGAAGCGCAGCGCGGTGCTGCGCGGCCAGGTTTCCGAGCCGATCAGCGGCACGAGATGCTGCGCCAGCCAGCGGTCCCAGATGCGCACAAAATCCCCCGGCAGCCGCCGCGAGACGAAATCGCCGGTGGCAGGCATCTTGCCGTAAAACCCGGGAAGGATCATATCTGCGGCGGACATGAGAACTTCTTGAACATTTGCAAATTGTAGGGGTTCTCGACGCTTGCCGCCTTGAGCTCGAAATCGGCGTACATGCCTTGCGTGCCCAGCCGCAGGCTGTAGACGTCGGACAGCGAGGTGCCGGTGAAGCGGCCGCTGCGCAGCAGTCTCAGCCACGCCCAGCTGCCGGTTTCGTTCAACATGACTTCGGGCGAGCCGTCGATCGGCTGGAAGGCGAGCGAGATGACGCCGGTGCCGTCCTTGCCGGGCCAGGTCATCGGCTGCGGCCGCGTCGCGTTGTTGTAATAGACGAGGTTCTGGCCATCGAGATTGAGCGTCACACGCGTGACGTTGGGCGACAGGTCCGTCGGTTGCAGCGTGAAACTCATCACCGGGCCGGTACCGCCTGGAAACAGATCGTCGCGGATCCGCCTGGCCTGTTCAAACGCCGCCAGGGCCGCCGCGTCGAGGCCGAAATCGGCGCGCCATTTCCATGGCTGGCTGGCGGTGTCGACATAGCTGATCAAATGGTCGTTGATGAAGGTGTCGATCATCCCGGCCGGCCCGAACAGGCGGGCGAAATCGCGGACATTGACGTCAACCGCGCTTTCGGGGCTGAACGGATAGCGGTCGTTCAGCGCCGCCTGGCAGAACGGCAGGATGTCGGCGCGCCAGATGGCGTTGAGCTCCGAGGTGACCGCCTTCTGTGTCAGGCCGCTGGTGTCGCCGGCAATGCCGCCGAGCCAGTCGTCGACCGGATCGGGCAGGATCTGCGCTTGCCTGGCGACCGCTCCGGTCAGTTCGGCGAGGCCACCCTGCTTCTTGATGGCGTCCTGCGGGTCGGGATTGGCCGTGACCGTCTGCAGCACGTTCGAAAGCGCGGTCAGCGCCACCACCGCGGCGTCGAGTGCCGGCGGCTGGCCGTCGACCTCGGCGATCGCCCCCTTGAGCGGCTTGAAGTGTTCGGCCACCAGAGTGCCGGTAAGATCCACCTCGTTGGCGGAGCCTGCGCGCGGCAGCAGTTTTGCCCCTGTCTTCACGATCTTTCCCAGCTTCCCCAGCTTGCCGAGCAGTTTCGAGGTGCCCTTGGCTGCCGCCTTGTTGTCGGCGGCCGGCGCTTCATCGGATCGGGTCAGCTCGGTCTCCTGAACCACCGCCGTAAGCAGGCGCTTCAGCGCGGAGTCGGCGCTCGAAAGGTCCTTGAGGTTCTCGCTGGCGACATTCAGGTCGGCCAACGGCGCGAGCCTGATATCGCGCAGGATGCTGTCCCATTGCGCGATGTAGTCTTCGTAATAGAGTTTCAGGATATCCTCGGACAGCGCCGTAACAGAGGTTTCGGAATTTTCCGAACAGCCTCCGGCAAACACCGCCCGATCGAGTGCGGCCTGGGCGGCGACGTCCTCGACCCGTTCGAGAATGGCATCGTGGAAGCCAGCATAGGTGAACGCGCCCGAAATGCCGACGCGCAGCGTCTTGTCGGAACGCCGTGCAAAGACCTTGGCGCCGTTGGGGCCGGCGAAGTTCGCCGGTATCCATTCCTTGAGGCCGGCCACCGCCGGGTCGGCCAGCAACTGCCTGTAGGCACGCGCCGGCAGCGAAATCGTGCAAACCGTCTTCAGCGCCTCGGCGACCAACGCCTGATCCGCTGATATGTAGCTGTCGTCGACCGTCATGCGACGGATCGCGGCAAGCTGGTGCTCTTCGGCGTCGGCGGTCGGAAACGGCGCCGCCGGTGCGAATTCCGGCAAGTCGTTGACCCACCAGCTCTGGACGTAGTCGGCGTCCATCTGCGACAGGCCGGTCATCATGCGATAGGTTTTTAGCGCCCCCAGCATGAAATCCGGATCGCGGATCTGCCGCCACATGGTCGCCTCGAGCAGGGCGACCATGTGCGGCTCCAGCACGTTGCGCAAAGCGTGGTCGTACGTGTCGGCCTGCGCCCGCAGCAGCTCTGCCGACGCCGACGGCCCGAGCAGGTCCTGGGCGCTGCTCGGCGGTGCGGTACGGGCGTTTGCGACCTCGGCCATCGCATAGAGCGCGCTGTCGATGGCGGGCTGCTCCACCGATGCCGGGCTCGCGGCTGCCGCGGTCAGCGGCGCCTGCAGCGCTTCGAACTGGCCCGCCTGCGCTGCGATTGCATTGCGGTTGTCATAGTAGGACCAGGTGAACATCGCACCGGCCAGCAGGGCGGCGGCGGCACAGGCGGCCGCGGCGCCACGCCAGATCCAGGCGCGGCGGCGCTGTGCCAGCGGATCGAATGTTCCCAGGCCGGCTTCCCTGAAAATGACCTCGGTCAGCAGGTTCTTCAGGAAAAAGCTGCGTTTTTCGACACGCGGCGCCGGCATCGCCCGCCGCGGCGGAAGACCGAAGGATGACGACAGCGCCGCGGTCAGCCGGTCGATGGGCGCCCCTTCCTGGGTCGCCGACGTCAGATAGAGGCCGCGCAGCCAGGCGGCTTCCTCGTAGCGGCTTTCGCCGAACATCGCCTCGACCAGCACCTGGATAGGCTCGGACAGGCTCGTCAGCTGGGCGGGAAACCTGAAAATCTCGGCGCGGGCGGCGAGTTTGTCCTCGTCCTCCAGGCGCGGCACCAGCCGCCGCTCGAGTTCCGTCGCAAGGGTGGCGATTTCCCGTTCTATGGTCTTTGCGTCGACACGCGCATCCAGCGCGAAGGTCGTCCCCCAGACCTGCTCGCGCGAGGCCGTCGACAGGCCGCCGAAGAAAGCCTCGAAACCCTTGATCAGATCGGCCTTGGTCAGCATCAGATAGACTGGAAGGCGGATTTCGAGACGGTCGTTGAGCTCTGCCAGGCGACGGCGGATCTTGCGGCCATGCGCCTTGATGGCTTCGTCGCCCTCCGAAAGCGCATCGATCGAAAGCGCGACGATCACGCCGTTGAGCGCCCGGCGGCCGCGATGCTTTTTCAAGAGGTCGAGGAAGCCCAGCCATTCCGCCGCATCGACGTCCGGCTGGCTCTCCTGCTGCACGTAGCGGCCCGCCGTGTCGATCAGAACCGCGTTTTCGGAGAAAAACCAGTCGCAGTTGCGGGTGCCGCCAACCCCCTGCAGGTCGTCGGTGAGGTCGATCGGAAAGTTCAGGCCGGACTGGCGCAAGGCCGTGGTCTTGCCGGTGGCCGGCGGCCCGACGATCACGTACCAGGGCATCTCGCGCAGGAACTTGCGTCCGCCCAGCTTGCGGCGCTTCAATTCGACCATCACCTCGGCGAACTTGGCGCCGACGGCGGCGACGTTCTCTTCGCCGGGGCTCAGCGGTTTTTCCACCACGGGCGCAGCGATTTCGGCGACGAACATGCGGTTGGCCCGGATCGCCCGGCGCTGCGCGACGATCAGCCAGATCAGCCAGAAGATGACCAGCAGCGCAATGATGACGATGCGGACATTTTCCGAGGCGAAGGGTTCGTAAGCACCGACCCTGACGATCGGGCCGAACACCCAGATAATCAGGGAAAGCAGCGCGATGCCGATCAGCGTCCACAGCCAGCGCGATGTCAGAACCGCCCAGAGGAAGCGCAGGATGAACATCTCACAGCCTCTTTTCGACCAGCACCTCGACGCGGCGGTTCAAGGCCCGTCCCGCGCGGGTGCTGTCGTCGGCCACTGGATCGGTAGCTGCACGTCCTTCGAAGCGAATGCGGTCCTGCGGCACACCGTTCTGGACCAGCATCTCGGTAATGGTTGCCGCGCGCGCTTCCGACAGCCGCTGGTTGGTGGAAAGCGGATTGGACCGTTGCAAGGGAATACTGTCGGTATGGCCGACCACGGTGATGTTGCCGATGAGTTCCTGATTGGCGAGGATCACTTTGGCGATAGAACCGATCAGCGGCTCGAAGCCTTCCGTCAGTGTCGGCCGCGACGACTGGAACAGTTCGGGGTTGGAGGCCTGGATGATCAGCCTGGCCAGCGAAACGCTCTCGGTGCCGCTGAGCGCGGCTCTGAGATTGGCCGGCGCTCCGGCCTGAAACTCCGGCACCAGCGCGAAATCCACTGCCTCCGGCGGCGGCGCGTCGACCTGTGGCGATGTCCGGCTGATTTCGCCGCGCTCCGGCGGCGGCAAGGCACGAACCAGCGTCGAAAGCTCGACCGCCTGACTGCTCAGTCCCATCGACAGCCCGAGATAGATTGCAGTGGCGAGAACCGCCGCGCCGAGCCCCATCACCCAGATCGGCACGATGAAGCGTTGCGGCTCGTCGGATGCGATCACGCCTTTCCAGTTCGGCGACAGCGGCGCGCCGTCGGCATCGGCATCGCGCAGAAAGCGCGCCGCAGCAACGCGAACCGCATTGAGCGAGCGGTCGCCCGACCGGCCTGGAACGCGATATTTGCCGCGGAAGCCGAGCGCCAGGCAATGATATTGCAGTTCGAGCAATTCGCGATCCCGGTTAGGATGCCGTTCCAGTTCGTCGAGACGCGTGAAGAACTGGGTGCCGGCATCGACATCGCCTCGCAGCATCACCACAAGCGGCTGGCGCGGCCATGCGCTGGCGCCGCCCCATGGCGTGTTCAGGGCCAGGTCATCGAGCAATGCCGCCACCACCCAGGCTGCCTGGTCGGCGCGCTCCAGGGAGGACCCCGCCGCCATTGCCGCGTCACGTGCCCGAACCAGCTCATCGAGCAACCGGGTGCGCAACGCTTCCGGGTTTTCCGGCGGCAGCGCGCTTTCAAGCTCGGGCGCGAACTCGAGCAGCGGCGCGAATGCGTTGACCAGCGTGTTCGGATGGGTGCGCGACCGTTTGATTGGCACGCCCGACAACAGCGGCGTCATCGGTCGCGGCATCGGCGCGCCGGTCAGTCGTATGCGCGTGCGTTCGCGATCCTCCGACAGTCCGAAAGGATCATCCCGGCTCATCATCTCACCTGTTTACCGAATAGCAGTCGACCTGCGGCTCGCTCGGCAGCACGCCCGACACGCCGATGACGAAGCCGGGGGCATCGAGCAGCGACGCCCAATGCTCGCTTTTCTGATCCAGCTCAAGGCACAGCCGATCGCCATCGTAGGGGATTTCGCGCGGCTGGGAATGCAGCGGCTTCAGTGGAATGCCGGGTAGACGGGATTTCCACAGGCCCTCGAACTGATCGGCCGAACCGACGGTCGCCTGGTTGACGAAAATCTTGCGCAACGCATCTTCCGACAGCTCGGAGCCGACCCGGATGACGATCCGGCTGGCCACCAGCAGCTTCGGGTTGTCGATGCGGATTTTCCAGACATTGGTCGAATGCCGCATGACCGGCAGTGCGCGTGATTTAGGCTCGATGTAGCGCAGGCTCAGGATGAGCGAGCGCAAGGCGTCGGCCAGCGCCGAATAGGCGGGGCCGGGGGCCATGTGATCGTAGGCCGGCAACTCGCTCAGCCGCCGCGCGCTCGACCCATAGGTCGCCATTGAACCGGCAAGACCGGCAAGCTCCAGGTAAAGCTCGGCCGGATGGAAGACATCCTGAGCCAGCATGTGCGCCAGCCGCGGACGCGCCGCATTGGCGAGATTGAGCATCAGCAGGTCTTCGACGCTGCGCCCTGGTCCGCCCATGACCATTTTGCCATGCGCCTCGGCGATCTGGTCGAGACCGGTGACGACTTCCAGAAGCAGCTGCCGGTACCAGGCCACCGCCCCGGTGACCAGTGTCGGTGGCAGGAACGTCTCGTCCAGCGAGACGCCGCCGTCGGCGCGAACCCCTTTGATGTCGGCTATCGGCAGGGCGGTGTAGCCGCCTACCGATTTTCCCGGTGCAATCAGCAGCGCCTGCGGGCGGGCGATTTCGATTTCTTCAGGATCCGAACCGCCCTGGACGGCGTCACGCACCGAAACGATCCGCCCATGATAGCGTGCCCCTGTCGATGCGGCGTGCGCCGGATCGAAGCCGACACCGCCGGCAGGCTCGAGCGGCAGGGCGACCAGCATCGGTCCCGCACCCGTATCGGCGGTGACCGGCAGCGGTCGTGGCGCGTCCATCAGGTCCGGGATGGAGAAGGGGGTTCCATCCGGAAAGATGCCCCGGGCCGACAGGATCGAGACCTGGCCGGCATCGAGCATTGCCTGGTCCAGCGTCAGCTGCTGAAAGCCGAACGTATGCAGCTGCCCGGCCTGCAACGCGCCGCGCACGGTCGCCTCGAAAAAGCGATCCTGCTGCTGAAAATGCTGGGTCCGGAGAAACAGGCCTTCGGACCACAGCACCCTGTTTGCATCGCTCATGCCGCTACTTCCTGCATCGAGCACCCCTTGCCCTGGCCGCTAGGCGGAAATGCCGCCGCTGCCAAGCGTGACGTTGACGGTAACTGTTGATCCCGACGACACCGACTTGGTTGTACGCCAGGTCCGGCCGCCGGGCTCGCGAACGAGGGCAACGAAGCCCAGGGCAGCCGCGTCCGGCTCGACCGTGATGGTTTTGGATGCGGTCTTTCCAGGCCCGACGGAGATCTGGTCGGATCCGATGAGATCGCCTGCCAGTGCGGAGCCGGCATCTCCCTGCAGCGCGAAATAATCGGCCGAATTGAATTTACCGGTGCTGCGCAGCCGCATCACCAGGACTGTCACCGGCCGGTCGCCGCCGCCTGGTCCCGGGTTCATGCCGGCCGCGCCGGTCAAGTTGACGGTCACCGCGGATGGTTTCGGCGGACCGCTCTGGCAAGCAGCAAGCAGCCCGGTTGCGCCCAGGGCAACGATAAGTTCGCGGCGATCGATCATGTTTCACTCCTCCTCATATGCATCCCGAAAATCAGCGCCGATTTCGCCCAAAAAGCTCGATTCCGCACTCTGGGCGATGTCACGATGGCGTTTCTGGTAAAGCTCCCACAGTTTTGCGCGGCGCCCGCCCGAAAGCACGGTGGCGATCGCGGAACTCGATTTGAGCTCTTGCTCGATCGCGGCCGGGTCAAAACGGTCTATCATTCGTCGCAAGGCGGACTGCACGCCTCGCCAGGCGCGCACATGATGTTGCGCGAGATCGCGGACCGCGTCGGCGATTGCCGCTTCGCCGGCCAGAAATCCGGGGCTGCGCTCGGCGATCAGGGTCACGATGGCGTCATCGACCGTCGGCAGAAACTTGAGCGGATTGACTTCAGAGGCCCCAACCACCGTCTGGGCGACGCGAGCGTTGCCTTTTTCCTCGGCCCGCTTGCGCAGCAGCTGCATCAGGCCTTCCATCATCAGCCGATACTCGCGACCGAATTTTTCCATTTCCGCGATGCTGTCGCGTCCGGGAAAATCGGCTTCCTCGACACCCATGCCGCGCAAGAATGCGCTGCGAAGCGCCGTGTTCGCCGGTTGCGCCGCTGCCGGGGAGGGGGCGGGCCTGGGCGCAGCGCGTGGCGGGGAAGGGCTAGCTGCCGCGTGGCCAGGCAAATCCCAGGGGTTCGCCGGCTGCGGCTCTCCGGCGCCATGTTTGCGTTGACCGGCCGAGCCGGCGCCGTTTCTCAAATCGGGCGACGCGGCCGGCCCGAAACCGAAACCGTCATCGAATTCGGAGGACTTTCTTGAAACGGGCTGGCTTGAAACGGGCTGGCCTGGAACGGGCTCGCTTGCACCGGAAGGCACCGGATCGAAGCTGAATGGGTCTGCGGTGTCCGGCGCACGACGTGGTTCGGAATAGCCGGCGCCATTCGGCGCGGGTGTCGATACCGGGTCGAGGCTGAACGGGTCGTCGAAGGCAGGCGAACTGCGCTGGTTGGCGCGCTCGAACGCTCCTGGAACGGGTTGCTCGAACGGGTTCGGCAGATCGGCGGGACGCGGCCGGCGCGGCTCTTCTTCGACCGTGGCTGAAAAGAAGTCATCGCGGCCGATGCTTACCGGGGCTCGCGATGCCGGCGGTGACGGTTCGGCGAACGCTTGGCTGGCCGCTGGTGCGTGAGCGGCCGGCGTCTGCAGATCGACGCAAACGATGTAGTCGCCCAGCCTCAGCCGCATGCCGTTCTGAAGACGGGCCGAGGTGCCGGTGCCGAGCGGGCTGTCGGAATCATTTATGAACAAACCGCTGCTTGATGTGTCGGTGACGAAATATCCATCCCGCCCGCCGGTGATCCTGCAATGGGCGCGTGAAACGAACATGTCCGGATCGTCGATCTGCCAGTCCGCGTCCGCGCTACGGCCGATCACCAGTTCACCCTCGTCCAGCCGGGTCTGCCGTACCGCCTGGGCGCGTGGCCCGTGCTCCAGCGTCAGCAGCAGACTCATGCCGCGACCTCCGCCATTTCCGGCCGCCATCCGACGATCGTCCGCAGCCGCATATCGTCAGCATCGCCCCTTTCGGCGGGCCGCGCAAGCCAGGTGGTTCGGCCGAGCTGCACCGCTCCGATACGCGGCGGCGGCACAGCTTCGCGCGCCAGCACGATCCGCAGATCGACGTCGAGCGATTCCCCGACCATGTCGCGAACCGCCTGCTTGAACAGTTTCAGACGTTGGCCGCCCGGCAGGAACGTCTTGAACTCCTCATAGCCGAGTGGGCCGACGCGCAGCTCGATCCTGCTTTGGCGGCTGAAAACGCGCGGGCCGATCGTCGCTCCGCGACCGAGCACTGCGTAAGCCTGGGTAAGCCGGGTCTGCAGCGTCGTCGGTATGGTCATCCAGGTGGCGACGAACTCCTTGATCGCGACCGGCACCTTGAACGCTTCCGCCAGGAACAGCGTCAGCCGCTCCGGGCCGTCGACCTGGCTGGCCAGAGACGCGGCCTGGCGAAGTTTTACTGCGTCGAGATGGGGATTTTGGGTGCCGGGAAGCCCGGTTCCCGCCATGGCTTCAAGCATGGCCCTGACCCGGCCGCCGACCGCACGTTCGACCTGTACCGCCGGATGCGCGTCCGCCCAGGCCCGATAGTACAGGGCGATCATCCGGTGCTGGAGAATATTGACGAAATCCACGAACGTCGTGTCGACGGTCTGTCGTGCATCAGCGCCGGTGAACCAGCGCTGCGACAGACGATCGAGCACCCAGCGTGTCAAATGAAGCGGCATCGGGCCTTCCGGTCCCATCAGCCCGAGATTTGCAACGGTGACCCGGGCCGGTGTCCCGTCCGTCCCCGGCGTCTTGTCCTTCGCTTCGCGGAATTCAACCACGTCCTTGGCGGAAAAGCTGAGACGCACATGCTGTCCGAGCCTTGCCGGCTCGCGATCCGCGCGGCCGGAATAGCCGAACAGCCCGCCGCGTTGTTCGAGCCGGCGCAACAGTTCGAAAAAGTCGAACGTATCATCCAGCGCTTCGGCCCGGCCCGGGTCGAGCTTACCTAGATCAGGTAGCGATTGCCGGGCGTCATCGGCCATGGCACATCCTCCTGCTTCTGCAGCAACCGCGTGCGGGTCCGCACAAAGCCGTTTATTCCGGCGTGACGGGCAAACAGCCGTGCAAGCAAGGCCGAAAGCAGCAATGTGCTTTGCCCGGCCAGGACCGATTGGTCCACATGCAATGTCACTTCCGTGCCCCGTCCGAAGCACATCGGCCCATCGATCTGCAGCCGTTCGATGACGGAGCGCGAGTCGATGCGAACAATCGAGTGCACGTTGCGAGCCAGGCTCGGATCTCCCCGGTCGGCGTAAAGATCGAGCAGCGCATGCAGCGGATCGACACCGCGGCCTTCCTTGGCGAGGCTGAGGAAGTTGAGGGCCAGCTGCGCCACCAGCCGCCATGCGAGATTGTCGGCTCGGGATTCGCTTTCGGCGCCGGCGGGCAGCGCCGCCGGGATCGCCGGCTGGGGCGGGCGCAAGGCACCGGTAAGCCGGACCGTTTCGACCGGATCGCCCGTCTCCAGCGTCAAGGTAGGGTTGTCGTCGAGGATCGGCAGATCGCGGTTGGTGCAAAGCGCCATGATGTCGAGACGTTTCAGCGGCCGGTTCGCCGGGCTTCCGGCCGGCCGTGAAACCGAAAGGAAAACGTCGTCTCCGGTGTAAGACGTGCGGGTCAGTCCGTCGCGCCGTTCATCTTCGGTGGCCCGGCGAGGGCGCCGTTCGGTGGAATAGACCCAGCCATTGCTGCGGTTTTGCCCCAGGCTGAAGAGTTCTGGAATTTCGGCGTCAGGACCCTCGGCATCTGCGTCCTCGACATGAGTCACCCGATAGATTTCGAAGTCGCGCGCCCGCGTGCGGTCGGCATGCAGCACTTGCCGCGTTCTCCGCGGATCAAGCTCGATGACGTTGCAGTCACGCTCGAACAGGTTGATGATCGGCGTCGCGAAAAGTTCGAAATCCGCCGGCGTCACATCGGCAAGCTCGGGCACCGGGCGCCGGAACATGAAGATGATCTCGACCCCGGCCTCGCATCGGCGCACGACCGGTTGCAGTCCTGAAACCCGCACGTAGTGAAAGCGCTCGGGCATCATGAAATATTCACGCAGCAGGCGGTAGCCTTCGAAGGTCGGCCGGGTACGAGGCATCAACGCCTCGCCGTCGCTGATGCCGACCATTTCGGGTTCCGGCAACCGCGACAGCGGATTGGCCTTGCCCTCGGCGCGAGCGCCAACCGCCGAGCAGGCGCCGAAAATCGCGTCGAACAGCAATGGCGCTTTGGTGCGCCCGGCAAAATAGAAATCAAGCCGGTCGAGCGCCAGTTCGCCGAGCTTGCCTTTTCCGGTCCGACCCAGCGTGATGCGCAGCGCCGCCTCGCCGCCTGCGCCGCCGATCGGTGTTATGCCGGCCGCCGCCAACCCGCTGCGATCCTGGAAATAGCTGACCGAATTGATGGTTATCGGCCACAGCGTGATTTCCTGCGCGGTGGTGAATGTGCAGCGCGTCGACAGGCCGGGTTGCAGGCTGGACACCAGCCGTGTGTTCCGCTTGATGACATGGCCGGCAATCATCGACTGGACCTGCTGGCCGGGTTTCAGCACTGCCATCGCCGTTGCCGGCGCCGGGGTAACCAGATCGGGATAAAGCACATCCAGCACGCTGCGTGAAAACCGCGAACGCTCGGCGTCGACTTTCATTCGGGTGCGCGCTGCAAGGAAAGCGACGCCGTCAAGCAGCCGCTCGACATACGGATCCGGGCAGGGGACGGTATCGAGAGATAGATTGCGTGCCACCGCCGGATGCATATCGGCAAATTCCGCCGCGAGTCCGCGGATATGGGTCAGTTCCTCCTCGTAATATTCTACGAAGACCCGATCCATCTCAGCTTTCCCTGAATTCGGTCCGCGCCAAACCGTTGTCGAGGTTGACTGTCGTGCGCAGGCGCATGCGTTCCGGCGTCGGCGTCATGATCAGCACAGCGTCTATCTCGATCTTCAGGCCCGCACTCTTGTCGCCAAGGGTCACCGCTACCTTGGTTGCGCTTTCCTTGAGACGCGGCTCGAACGTGGCAAGAACCGAGCGGATCTCGCGCGCCAGGGTATCGCGATCAAAGTCGCGCGACGAACGGCCCGAAAACGACGGCACGCCGTAGTTGACCACGCTTCGGCGCACTTCGGGAAAATCGGCCAGCGATGGCGGATTGTCTACAGCCTGTTCGGTTTCGAAATCGGAAAGCAGCGGAACGGCTTCGAAACGCTCGGTGTTGAACAAGGCCTCGATGTCGCGCCGCACCGCCTCCCTGAGGACGCGGGCCGATACGACCACGCCACGGCTTTCGATCTCGGCGCGGTGCTGGGTCTGAAAGCCCAGGCGGTGCAGACGCCGCTTCTGATCGGATGTCAGCTCCGCGTCGGCATCGATAAGCCGCGCGCTGCCGGCAAGCAGCGTGTCCAGCCGCTCCGCGCCCAATTCGTCCTGCAGGGTATGGCGCAGCCCGTCTATCTCGGAGGTGACGCCCGGCAGGTCGTTGACGAGGCGGTCCCAAAGAGAGGGCTGGACCGCCTCGCGTTTTGCCCGCGAACTGCCGGTGACCTGCAGCTTGTCGGCGCCGGGCCGCCGCGCCTCACTTGCCGACATAGACATCCATTTCGATTTCGTCATCCTTGTCATAGACGAACTTGATCTTCTTGTAGGCGAAGCTAACCTCCTCCTCGATCAGGTCTTCCTCGTCCTTGGCCTGCGACATGTCGTATTCCATGATCGAGGCCTCGGTCAGGGTGACGACCAGATAGTCGCTGGTCTCGCCATCGATGGTCCGGCGTGCGGAGAACACCACTTCGTCCAGCGCCTTGTTGTCGAACAGCGCCTTTTTCAGATACGGCGATGACTTGTCATAGTGCTTGGTGAACTTGATCATCCCCAGCGACACGCGACCGCGGCGTGAGAGCGAATTCGGATCGAATGGCGCGATGATCTTGTAATCGACCCCGTGGACTTCGATTTCGTCCTCATGGCCGTCTCGAACGCTTGGCCCTTTGATATCCGGAACTTTTAGAAAACCATCAATTTTCACGGGCATTGTCTTCCTCCAGCGTTTTCAAAACAAACAGGATTATGTTGCTGCAAATCATGCCTTTACAGACGGTAGTTCAGACACCAGTCGAAGCGAGGCGTTGATGCCCTCCAGCTGGTAATGCGGGCGCAGGTAGAAGCGGGCGTTGTAGTAGCCCGGCCGCCCCTCGACGCTGTCCACCTGGACTTCAGCGGCGGCAAGCGGGCGCTTGGCGCGCGCCTTGTCGTCGGCAAAGGCCGGGTTGGCCAGCACGTATCGGTTGATCCACTCGGTCAGCCAGATCTGCATGTCCGACCGCTCCTTGAACGACCCTATCTTGTCGCGCGCGATGGCTTTGAGGTAATGCGCAAACCGGGAAACCGGGAACAGATAGGGCAGGTTGGCGCTCAGCCGCTCGTTCGACTGGGCGTCGGGATCGACCAGCCGCCCGGCGCGCGTCTCGTCGTCCTGCAGCGAATGCGCACCGATAAAGGCTGCGAGATCGGTGTTCTTGCGGTGCAGAATGGGCATCAGGCCGAGCTTGGCCAGTTCCGCCTCGCGCCGGTCGTCGATGGCAACTTCCGTCGGGCATTTCATCGCGATCGATCCGTCGTCCGTGGGGAAGGAGTGCACCGGCAGGTTGATCACTGTGCCGCCGTTCTCGACTCCGCGGATCTGCGTGCCCCAGCCATAGAGCTTGTGACTGCGGTTTATGTTGACGCCCATCGGGAAGGCGGCGTTCATCCAGACATATTTGTTGTGGTCGCCCTGCACTTCTTCCTCGAAAGTGAAGCCCTTCACCGGAACGGTTTCCGAGCCATACGGCAGTCGCGCCAGAACACGTGGCATGGTCAGGCCGATGTAGCGCGCGTCCTCGCTCTCGCGCAGCGATTGCCACGAGGCATAGGCCGGGTTGGAGACGATCATCTGCAGGTCCTGCGGGTTCGGCAGTTCCTGCCAGCTGTCCATGCGGAACAGCCGCGGGTCGGCGGCTGCGATGAACGGCGTATGCGCGGAGGCACAGATGCCCGAGATGTTGCGCAACAGGCCGACGTCACGCGGATGGTTCGAGAATTCGTAGGCGCCGATCAGGCAGCCGATCGGCTCGCCACCCAGCATCGAATACTCGTCCGTATAGACCTTTTTGAAGATCGGGCTTTGATCCCACATCTGGCCTTCGTAGTCTTCAAGCGTGTCGGCAAGCTGAACCTTGGAAATGTTCATCACCCGGATCTTCAGCTTCTGATCCGTCTCGGTGTTGTTGACGAGATACCATAGGCCGCGCCATGTGCCTTCCATTTCGCGCACTTCCGGCGCATGCAGAATCTCGTTCACTTGGGTCGTCAGCATCTTGTCGATGCCTGCTATCAGCGACTTGATCGATTTGATCGCGTTGGACGAGATGGTCGTGGTATCGGAGCGGGACTGCGCCGCCAGCGCGAGATTACGGACGAGCTGCTGCAGCTTCTCGCTGTCGTCCTTCTTGACCTTGAAATCCTTCTCGAGGAGCCCGCTGAATTCTCCGAGGTCTATGGCTTCCGCCTCAGCGGCGACGGCTGCGGTTTTTTGTTGTTCGGCCATGATTTACTCCTGAACCTTGTCGTCGTCGGATAATGCCTGGTTGGCGATCTTGCCGAGAAGCGGCTCGTTGTTCAGAAGTTGCGCGATGCGCTTTTCGGCGTCGACACGGCCGTCCATGAAACCGAGCAGCTCCTCGAGCTGACGACGCATCTTGAGGATCTCGGCCAATTGCGGGACTTGTTCGGCGATCTTGTCCGGGGCGAAATCGCCCATTTTGGTGAAGGTAAGATCGAGTGCTAGCTCTTCGTCTCGCTCGGCGCCCTCAGCCTGGGGCAGCGTATTCTTCACACGGGCTTTGACGCGCGGCCCGAGCGCCTCCATGAAACGGGGGAAGCGGTTGGCGTCAGTCTCGACAAAGGAGCGGTCCAGTACCGACTTCATCGCTTCCCTGGTCTGTGAAGCGCCGGAGAGGTCGGCCATCACGCCCATGACGAACGGCAATTCGATCGTCGTCGGGCTGCCATAGGTTTCCACGTCATAGGCGATCTGCACGCGCGGAGCGCGGTTCCGTTCGATGACTTTCGCTTTGCTTTCAGCTGCCATGGCTCGTTACCTTTCATCCTTCTGGGCCGTCTTCTTGGCATCGGGAACGCCGGCAAGCAGCCGGAACTCCTTCAGCCCCGACGGGGCGAGATCTTCCATCAGTTCAACGAAATCCATATGCACCATCCGGCGCACCCGGCGGGCCAGGTGCGGGATCGGGCTCGACGGTTCGGTGCGGTCATAAAAGGCGACGACGAGGTCGAGGCATTTCACGACGTCGTCGCGCGAGGAAATCCGCTCCGGCAGCCTCGTGCTCGGTTCCGCGTAACTCGCCACACTTGCCATAGTATCGGCTCCATGGCCCTTTGCAGGCATTTGACCGTTTCGAGCCGGCATTTCCGGATCTGCAGTCGTGGGGGCTGGCTCGGCCGCGCCGTTCGTCGCCGTTTCGATTGCCGAATTCCGTTCGAGGGTCGACAGCAAACGCTGCAGAAACCGTTTCAATTCCGGAACAGCGGCGCCTCCGCCCTGCAGACGGCCGTTGAGAGCCGTCTCGACCGCATCAAGAGCCGTGATCGCCGCATGAGCATCGGCAATGAGCGACATCATCTCCGCATTGGCTTGATCGGCCTGCGCCTTGCACCCGCTATGAACCCGGTTCAGCAGTTGACCGTGCGCGCTGGCCAGCGTTGCCTTTTCCGCCGCATTCAATCCCGAAGCCGCTTCCAGAAGCATGACCCGTTCGTCGAGTGCGGCTTGTTCCAGATCGCGTCCGCTGATCGGTCCCATAGGGCGCGGCGCGAAGAAAATCATTCGCCGCAAGTCCGCCAGCAGCCCGTCCTGGCCGTTCTGGAGGTCGAGCAGGGCGTTGATGCGACGCAAGGCGGCGTCGCGTGGTGAAGCACTGGGCCGCAGGGCCGGGTGCATGCTCTCCCAATGCTGATCGAAGCTCCGCGCAAGAAGGGTCAGGCCATGTGCGAGCCCGGCGAGCCGCTGCTCATTGGCCAGCGCGCGCGTGACAATGACGAGCAGGCGCAGATCCCGGCCATGCGCACGCAATTCCTCCGCCTTGTCGAGGACGGCAGGCCAGTCGACCGGAATGGTGCTTTGCGACGAGGGCTGGTTGTGGCCGCCATGGACGACCTTGACCTGCGGCTCGGTGAGACGCTCCAGCTCATGAAAGGCTGGATCGTTGCGCAAATCCTCCCCTGACGGATTTTCACCGTCCAGCGGATTCAGCCAGAGTGCGAGATCAAGCACACCATCCCCCAGCGCGCGGCTCTTGGGCCGTGCCTGACCAAACGTTACCACACTGCGACACTTTACCACAATTTAGTTGATGCTCAATCTCAATACGCGCCTGCAACCGGCGCGCTGGGCTCGAAAGCGCTGGCTCGATTGTCGAGCCCTGTCGGTGAATGCATCGCCGACAGGCGGGGCGTTCGATGGCGTTGCAGCCGATGGCGCTGGCGCCTGCCGGGACGGAATAAAATCGACTGAATCGAACACTCGGACGGCCCGCTCATAAACGCTCTTTGTCAAGTCGCTGCTTATGTGGCAGTTTGTTGGCTGGCAGATTGGAGGGGCAAGTTCGATGGAACAGCGCCGGTCGTCGCAGAGCTTTAAACGCAAGGAACTGGTCGGCAAGCTCAATCCCATCTGTTTGCGCGCCTTCAAGGCTGCGGCCGACACCGCCAAGCTGCGCGGCAATCCTTATGTCGAGCTCGTTCACTTCATCGAGCAGCTGGTGCTTTCAGAGCGCTCGGATGTGCAGCTGATACTGGCAGACGCCGGGGTGGATGCGAGCCGGCTCACGGCCGATATGACCCGCGCCGTCGACAAGCTGCCTTACGGCGCCACTTCGATCGAGGAATTTTCCGATCATATCTTTCACGCCATCCAGGAGGCCTGGGGCCTGGCGGGACTGGAATTCAGCGTCGAGGAAGTGCGCGGTGCGCATATTCTGCTCGCCTGCCTGAAGACGCCGGTGCTGGAAGGCCTGCTGTCGAAGATCAGCGGCGAATTCGACAAGATCGATGCGCAGGCCGTTATTGCGCGGTTCGCGGACGTCATGGAGGGTTCGCTCGAAGCCGGCGCCTCGACTGCGGTTGTCGCCGCCGAAACACCGCGGCGGGCTCCGGGTGCGGATTCGGCGCTGGCCAAATATGCCACCGACCTGACCCAGCGCGCCCGCGACGGCAAGATCGATCCGGTCGTCGGCCGCGATCCCGAGATCAGGCAGATCGTCGATATCCTGATGCGGCGCCGGCAAAACAACCCGATCCTGACCGGCGAGGCGGGGGTCGGCAAAACCGCGGTCGTCGAGGGCTTTGCCTTGCGCATTGCCGAGGGCGACGTGCCGCCGACGCTGCAGGGCGTCAGCGTGCGCATGCTCGATGTCGGCCTGATGCAGGCGGGCGCCAGCGTAAAGGGCGAATTCGAAAAACGGCTGAAGGCGGTCATTGACGAGGTGCAATCCTCGGAAACGCCGGTCATCCTCTTCATCGATGAAGCGCACACCTTGATCGGCGCCGGCGGCGCGGCAGGAACCGGTGATGCGGCCAATCTGCTGAAGCCGGCGCTGGCGCGCGGCGAGCTTCGCACGATCGCGGCGACGACCTGGGCCGAATACAAGCAGCACATCGAGAAGGACCCGGCGCTTACCCGTCGCTTCCAGGTCGTCAAGATAGATGAGCCGTCGGAAGCGGTCGCCGTTCTCATGCTGCGTGGTGTCGCCGGTGTCCTCGAGCAGCATCACAAGGTGCAGATACTCGATGAGGCGATCGAGGCGGCGGTCAGCCTGTCCCACCGCTACATCCCGGCACGGCAACTGCCCGACAAGGCCGTGAGCCTTCTCGACACCGCCTGCGCCCGTGTCGCCATTTCGCAGCATGCCACCCCGGCCGAGGTCGAGGACATCATGCGCCGCCGCCAGGCGCTGGAGGTCGAGCGCGCCATCATCGGCCGCGAGGCAGCGATCGGCATCGACGTGGCCGACCGGCAGGCCCGGGTCGAAACCGGGCTTGCCGAGACCGAACTCACGCTTGCTGCCGCGCAGCAACGCTGGGATCGGGAAAAGGCGCTGGTTGGCGAGATACTCGAACTGCGCGCCAGGCTGCGCGGCGAGGGTGTGCCGCTCGACGCCGTGGAGCCTCCGGGGGTGGTCGCCGACACCGCTGGCGCCGATGCCCCCGAGGTCAAAGCGCCTGAAACCGATGCGCCTGAACCCGATGCGCCCGGACCGAATGCGGAAGCGACGGCCACTGCCGATCCTTCTCCACCCGATCCGGCTGCCGATCTCGCGCGGCTGCGCGAGCTGATGGCCGAATTGGCAGATGCGCAAGGCGAGACGCCGCTGATCCTGCCGTCGGTCGACCGCAACGCCGTGGCGGCGGTGGTGCAGGACTGGACCGGCATCCCGACTGGCCGGATGCTGTCGAGCCAGACCGAAAAGGCGCTGCGGCTCGCCGTCACGCTGTCCGAGCGCGTGGTCGGTCAGGATCACGCCATGGAAATGATTGCCAAGCGCGTGCAGACCAGCCGCGCCGGGCTCGGCGCGCCCGAAAAGCCGGTGGGGGTGTTTCTGCTCTGCGGTCCCTCGGGCGTCGGCAAGACCGAAACCGCGCTGGCCCTGGCCGAGACGCTCTATGGCGGCGAGCAGAACCTCATTTCGATCAACATGTCCGAGTTCCAGGAGGCGCACACCGTCTCAACCTTGAAGGGCGCGCCACCCGGATATGTCGGCTATGGCAAGGGCGGCATCCTCACCGAGGCGGTCCGGCGCAAGCCCTATTCGGTGATCTTGCTTGACGAGGTCGAGAAGGCGCATCCGGACGTGCACGAAATCTTCTTCCAGGTCTTCGACAAGGGAATGATGGACGACAGTGAAGGCCGCCGGATCGATTTCAAGAACACGCTGATCCTGCTCACCTCGAACGTTGGCTCCGAAGTCATCATGGACCGGACCAGCAGCGGCACGGTGCGGGCGGGGCTCGACGATCTCGACACGGCATTGCGCGCCCCGCTGCTGAAGGTTTTCCCAGCGGCCTTTCTTGGCCGGGTGGTGACCATCCCTTATTACCCGCTCTCGGACATGATGATCGAAGCGATCACCCGCCATCAGTTCGCCAAGATCGCCCGCCGCCTGCGCTCGAGCAACGATGCCGAGTTGGTGATCGGTGACGGTGTCATGGATCTGGTCAAAGCCCGCTGCACCGAGATCGAATCCGGCGGGCGAATGATCGACGCCATTTTGACTAACACGCTTCTGCCGGAGTTGAGCCGTGGCGTGCTGAACCGGTCGCTCGAAGGCGAAAAGATGACGAAGGTGACGGTCGGAGCCTCCGAAGGAGGTTTCACCTATTCCTTCGAATAGCTGAGCAGAACGTGGGACCCGATTCACTCGGCGGGCTGGACCGGCTGCGCGGTGCGTTTCGCGGAGCCGCTGGCCCGCCGTCAGCATGCCGGAGCCGGCCGATCGGAAGATGTCGTTTTACCCGGGGCCGTCGCGCGAGGCACGTCCTATGGTCAGATGCCTGACACGGCGCGATGCAGCTCCAGCTTTGGCGATGGCGGGCGCACTGCATTATTGATATTGTACGCCCAGAACAGGCGCGCAAATGACATCCACTTCAGACAAGGCCGATGCGGTCGAGCAGTTGCTTGACACACCTGAACTCGCAACCGCACTGGAAAGCGAACAGTTCAAGAAATTCCTTGACCAGGTGCCGATCGCCATAGCCGTTGCAGACTTGGCCGCTGAGGAGCGTGTAGTCTACGCCAATCCGGAGTTCGAGAAACTGTCAGGCCTGACGGTCGCTAGGCTAACTCGAGAAAACTGGTCGGCCCTTTCGGGCACAGGCCTCTACCAGCAGAAGGACCGCCCGCTGGCCGAGGCCGTGGTCCGGGAGACCGATTTGGTCGGCACCTACAGGCTGGAGCACAACGAGGACAAGCTGCCGATCGTCGACGTTTATTCCAATGTCATCGAGGACGACAACGGCAAGATCTGCTTCCGGTTGGTGGCGCTGGTCGACGTATCCGCCCATGGCGAAGCGGCGGATCAGCCCTCGGTGGAGGAGCGTGTCAGCGAGAAAGACACGCTGCTGCGCGAACTGCAGCACCGGGTGAAGAATAACCTGCAGATGATCACCGCCCTGATACGGCTTGAAAGCCGCAATGCGACTGAGGCCGACCGGAGACGGTTTGAACGGCTCGCCGGTCGCGTCGACGCCCTGGCGATCCTCTACCAGACGCTGACGGCCGACGAGCAGAAGGAAGAGGTCGATCTTGGCGTCTATCTCAGCCAGATCGCGTCCGCGGTGATGAGCTCGCATGCAGTCGAGGGGATCCGCCTCGATATGAGGGTGGACACATATCCGGTGTCAATCAACGTCGCCATGCCGGCTGGACTGGTGGTCAACGAATTGCTGACCAATTCGCTAAAACATGCTTTCCAGGGGCGCGAAGGCGGCACGATAACGCTGCACAGCATCGTCGATGGCGACGGCTGCCGGGTCATAGTGGCTGACGACGGAATTGGACTGCCGGAAGGCGAGACGTGGCCCAAGCCAGGCAAGCTTGGAGCCCTGATCGCGCACTCGCTGACCGAGAACGCCAAGGCGCGGCTCGCGGTCGACTCGAGCGCCGGCAAAGGGACGAAGGTCACCATCGTCTTTAAACGATCAGTGGCAGCAAGCTGAAAATTCCCATTTCGCGCGTCGGTTGCATCGCCGCCCCAGACACGCTACTATCACCTTCTCGCATTCCCGGGGGGGAAGGTGGATGAGCATCGTCCATAGGGTCGGCCCAGTTCTAGATCAGGCGATTGCCGCAGTCCTCAACAGGGCCGGCTATGGCGACACCGTCTCGGTCACAACGGCATTGAACCAGGTTCGGCAGGCTGCACCTGGATTGGTCGCATCCAATGACGATCTGACCGAAGCTATCCTCGAAGTCGCTGCTGCCCTGGGCCTGTTGGTGGCTTTCGATGAGCACGAGCAGTATCCGCTCAATCCCGCTTAGTAATCCGATCACCGCTCGGAAGGTCTAGCGAAATAATCCGCCCCCTAAGGGAACCCTTTAGCAATCGGCGAGTTGCGTTCAGAGCTAAAGGTGACCGTCATGGCAACTCGAGAGAGCGAACGCGGCTTCCGAGAGCTGGTCCGTTCGGAAGACAATCGTCGCAGACTACGCAAGCGATTAGGACTGGACGGAGATGAAACCCTGTCGCCGAGGCTTGCCGCACTAGCTTTGAAGCTTCAGAAGGAGCTTGAGCGGCGAGAGCAAGAGCTGGCCGACGAGAACCCCCAATCGCCCTGAAGTTCGTCATGGCACCTCGTCCTCTGGACCATGATGGCAAAGCGCGACAGAGCGGTCGTTTCTGCTAGGCCACTCGCGAAACCGCTTGCTGATCCAGGTCGCATCTAGCCAGTCCGAAACGCCAGCGATGGTTCGTTGCCTCACGTCTGCTCTGGTAGAACAAGGTCAGTTTCCCGCCCTCGATCATCACCGTCGAATGGCCGTTTTCCCCAGGCTCACCAGGATCGAGCACGGGGCCGATCGAGACGTAGGGACCCTGGACGTCCTCGGCTATGGCGAAGAATACGCGCTGACGACTTCCGCGCGGACCGTCGGGAAGGAAGCAGGTGGCGTTGAGAAGCACGCGACCGTCAGGCAATTCGACCAGTTGGGCGCCCTCGATCCCCCATTCGTAGTCCGGATGCTCGCGCGCATTGTGATGGGGAACGTCGAGATGATCCAATATCTTGCCGAGACGTCTCCATGGCCCGAACCAGGAATCGGATTGGCTGCGCGCCAGATAGACGTCAGGCTGCGGCACCCTGGTGAATTTAGGCATGCCTGAATAGACGATGTAGCGCCTGCCGCCGATAACCGCCGGATGGGGATCGTAGATACCGTCCTCATCGGTGTCCGGCAGCGACAATATCGCCGGATTCAGCACCACCCAGTTGAAGCCATCATTGGAAACCGCATGTTCGCAACGTCCGCCCGACTTCATGAATTCGGTCTGGATAAACATATGGAAGACGCCGCATTCATGAATGACGCCGGGTGCCGCTATGCCCGATCCGGTTACCGCCAAGTCGAGCGCCTCATGCTCAGTCCACGGCCCATAAAGGTCCGGAGCCGTGGCATGTAGTATTTTCCAGCTCTCGGTCGTCACGGTGCCGCTCGAGCCGAAGACGTGCCAAAGCGTGCCGTCGAACACCGGACAAGGATCCTTCAGATCATCCACGGCCTGCGGGTGAAACAGCGGAAAGACGTCGGTTTCGAAGTTGAATTTCATCTCTTGGCTCGCTCACGGCGTGTTTGGTCGGCGGTCGCGGGCCCGTGCGCCACTCGGCCGAATCGATTCACAGACCGTTAACTTATAGCTCCCCCGATTAACGCTTGTTGAACGACCAAACGTTCTCAACCGTTTTGTGGCAATGCGCCACATTTGTTGAGATCACGCGTGGCCGAGGCGCCCGCGTGGTCAGGATGGTTCGGGCATCTGTGGCTGGCCGCTCCATTCATCGGTGGATCAATCGCGCAAGTGCGGCGCCACTGCTCAGACACGCACGCAGTTCAACTCTGTGGAACAACTTACTTCAATGGAAGTTAGATGTGCGCCTACGGGCCTTAGGTCCAACGAGCCTCGATTAACATATGTTACTTCGAGTGAATAGCGCACTATAACGAAGGGATAACTTGTATGGAAATGGCGGGCGGCAAGCAAATATCACCTAACATACCCGTAAAATCGTCAATATTACTTTGCTTTTCTCACCTAAGATGGAATTTCGTACACCAACGCCCACAGCACATTCTGACGCTCGCTTCAAAACAGCAGCAGCTAATTTACTTTGAGGAACCGGTCTTCGAGGAAAGACACTACCCCTTCATGCGGGTGAATGATGAGACGCCGATGATCCGAACCGTAACCCCGGTTCTTCCGGCCGGGATCTCCGCAACAAAGGCGGACGCCATCCAGCGCAGGTTCGTCGACCAGATCCTCACCTCAGCCCCGCACGACCGGCTTACCGTATGGTATTACACGCCGATGGCGCTGCGTTTCAGCGATCATCTCCGCTGCGACGTGTGCGTCTACGACTGCATGGATGAACTCTCCGCCTTCAAGAACGCGCCGGCAGAGTTGACGCAGATGGAAAAGGCGCTGTTTCAACGCGCCGATGTCGTGTTCACGGGCGGACTGAGCCTGTACGAGGCCAAACGATGCCTCCACAAGTCGATCTTTCCCTTCCCAAGCAGCATCGACGTGGCGCATTTTCACAAGGCAAGACAGCCCGGCGATGACCCTGTAGATCAGGTCGACATACCTCACCCGAGAGTTGGCTTCTTCGGCGTGATCGACGAGCGGCTCGACATCGAGATGATCGCGCAGGCGACTGCGGCAATGTCCGACGTGCATTTCGTCATGCTCGGCCCGGTGGTCAAGATCGACCCGCTAAGCCTGCCGCGCGCAGCTAACTTGCATTGGCTGGGTGCCAAGTCCTACGCCGATCTGCCTCGCTATCTCAGGCACTGGAGCGCCGGTTGGATGCCCTTCGCGCTCAATGAGGCGACACGCTACATCAGCCCGACCAAAACTCCCGAGTTCCTGGCGGCCGGACTGCCGGTGGTGTCCACGGCGATTGTGGATGTCGTGCGCACCTATGGTGCGGAAGGCCTGGTCGATATCGTCGACGCCGAAGATCTCGAACCCAAGCTTCGGTCTGTTTTATCGCGCCCGCGCGACTTCCTGCTGAACAAAGTCGACGCCTACCTCGCCAACATGTCGTGGGAGCGGACGTGGGAGGCAATGGCTGCCCACATCCAGCGCGCCTATGCCATGAAGAGCATTGTGCCGTTGCGCAGGGGAGCCTGACCATGTTCGATTGGCTCATTGTCGGTGCCGGCTTCGCCGGCAGCGTGCTTGCTGAACGCATCGCATCGCAACGGCATGAAAGCGTTCTGCTCATCGACCGTCGAAATCACGTCGGCGGCAACGCTTATGACTGCTATGATGAGGCGGGAATTCTGATCCACCGCTATGGGCCGCATATATTCCACACCAACGCCCGATCGATAATCGACTATCTGTCGCAGTTCACCGAATGGAGGCCTTACGAACATCGCGTACTGGCTTCGGTCGACGGAAAACTGCTGCCGATACCGATAAATCTCGACACCATTAACCGCCTGTACGGCTTTGAATTCAATTCCGAGCAGTTGGAGGAGTTCTTCGTTTCCCGGAGGGAAACGGTCGAAGAAGTTCGCACCGCCGAAGACGTGGTTGTGAGCACGGTCGGCAGGGAACTCTACGAGAAATTCTTTCGCGGCTATACAAGGAAGCAGTGGGGTGTCGATCCGGCCCAGTTGAGCAAGTCGGTGACGGCGCGGGTTCCTACCCGAACCAACCGCGATGACCGCTACTTTGGCGACATCTTCCAGAATATGCCGGCTGGCGGGTATACACGCATGTTCCAGCGCATGCTGGACAAGCCAAAGATCAAGATCATGCTGCAAACCGACTATCGCGAAATTCGCGACACGATCCCCTTTCAGCGCATGATCTACACCGGGCCAATTGATGAATATTTCGATTGGAGCCTTGGTCGTCTGCCTTATCGATCACTGCGGTTCGAGCACGTGACGCTTGACTGCGAGCAGTTTCAACCGGTCGCGGTAGTCAATTATCCGCAGACGAAAAACTATACCCGCATCACCGAGTACAAGCATCTGACCGGCCAGCAGAACCCGAAAACCAGCCTGACCTACGAATATCCAACCGATATCGGAGATCCCTATTACCCGGTGCCACGGGCGGAAAACGAGACGCTGTACAAACGTTACGAAGCACTGGCTGCGGCGTGCCCCGACGTCTGGTTCGTTGGGCGCCTGGCGACGTACCGCTATTACAACATGGATCAGGTCGTCGGTCAGGCCTTGGCGACGTTCGCGCGAATTCAACAAAGCCTGCCGGCGAACGGCGCCGCGCAGATGCCAACGCACCGAGCGATGCTCGGTTCGTCGGGCACGGCTCGCGGCGAACATCAATACTGATCTCGGATAGCGGCAGCCAAGTCAAGTCGCGCCTTGCCGTGATCCGCCGCGAGAAGTGGCCAACGTCACGTCGCGCCTTTTTTAACGGCTACGAAGCCGCGAACAATGCGCGCTGGCGCTCCAATTCATTTGCAACCGGCTGGCGAAGGCTGCGCGAACCGTCGGCATGTATCGTCGAGAACAAGCCGACTTCCGCGTGGCGCGAATTGTCCCAGCCGGGATACGCGGTCACCGGGTAAAGGCATATGCCCTGGACCGGCGTACCAAGGCTCATCGCGTCGCGGACCTCATCGCAGACATAATGGAGCCATGCCGGCCGGCCTGACCCTTCAGCACCCGTCTCGGCGATAAACATAGGTTTCCTGTAGCGCTCAGCGACCTCGACCAACATGTCCGAAAGTGCCCGGTATTCGTGGTGACCCATTGGTATCGTTGGCCCCTGAAAGTACCATTGATTGTGCGGATAAAAGTTGAGCCCGATGACGTCGACACAGTCCTCGCTGCCGCCCAGTTCGGGCTCGGCACGGCCCGTCAGCATGTCATAGGCTTCAAACTGGCCCTGACGAACATTTTCTGCGCGCCGCTGCTCGGCGCGAGTGCGGTCGCGAGGAGCGACGTGGATTAGCGGTTCAGCCCAGATGAACCTGCAATCAGGTTCGGCATCCCGCATGGCTTTGACGCCCGCAACCGCTGCCCTCACAAGCTGCCGCTTGAACCATCCCCGCTTCTTCGGCCCCACGCGCGGGAAATAGCCGACCTCTATCGCCCATGCGAAGAACGAGATTTCATTGATGGGACATACCAGGGGAGCTGTCCCGGCAACGGAGCGGTGAACCCGGACAGCCTCAGCGGCGAATCGCACATAGGCCTCGGTGAAACCTGAGCCACCCTGGTCGACATGATCCGGCGAGCCGTAGTGAAAGATATCCCAGATGACCTGCACCTCGGCGGCCTGAGCTGCTTCGATCATCGATATCCAACCCGACCAATCGAAAACTCCTGACTCTGTTTCAATCAGGTGCCAGCGCAAGCCGTCGCGAATCGTGCGAAGCCCAAGGGCAGCACAACTGCGATAGTCGCCGAGGGCGTGCGTGTCGTGGGCGGTCGCGCGGATCAAATCGAGGCGCACTCCGTCGCCGCGCCGATGCGATGAACACTCGAAACCAGCCATGAAGAAGCTGGCAAACGCGGACCGGTACTCGCCTGGCGAACGCGCCGGATCGCCGCTCATACGCGCGACCCGTCGGTCCAGGCTCGCGCCGACGCTCCCGCCAGGCGACCGGCCATTGCCGGTCTCGACCGCCACAATTTCCTTCGGGCCTCCATCACGGTGGTCCCCTGAGCGGTAAATGCCGTGCAAGCGTAGAATGTTGAGCAAGCAAGCGTGAGGGAGCCGAGTCCAGCTGTTGTCGGTGAGCAGACGTTGACCTCAGGATGGCAGGCCGGCGCTCTGAAGCCGCGCCTCGCCAATCGTTGTCGGGCTGGATGATGGAATCCGAAGAAGGAGAAGATCGCGGGCACGACAACTATGAAACCGATGAGATGAACCGACACGCGCAATCTCCCCCACACTGCCTACCGAACTTGCCTGCGAACGTGAGGTTCCCTTCGGCTGAAGTTTTTCTGGGGAGGCGACCTGTCAACCTGGCATTTCTGCCTTGTCGACGAAGCGACGCACGACAATTCCGCTCCCTCGTCATGTCCGCAGCGGGGGCTCTCACACGGCTATCTGAACCGAGCGTGCGTTCTGCGGCCTGCAACTTCTCTGGTGATCGGGTCGACATCACCGGATCCGCGCCGCTCTTGAGGCGGGGCGCCGCTGCGTCGGGACAGGGCATCGTTGTACCGCAAAATGGGGCGAAAGGATCCAAGCCCGGCGAAACATTTTGCCACCGCGGCAGTTATACTGCTCCGCGGACGAATTCGAGCATGCCTTGAACGATATCAGATTGGCGACACCGCTGGTCGGCGAAGTGGAAGACTCCGCGCCGAGATCGGCTGCGGGCCTGCCTTGGATCAAGGTAGCCGGTTCGTATTTCGTCACCGAGGACGGCGAGGCATGGACGCCGATCGGGCAGAATGATGCGGTAAGCTGGCCCGAACTCAATGGTCTGTTCCGGCGCGCCGATATGGCCGGCGTGGAAGATCATCTCCGTTGGCTGAAGGAAAGCGGCGTCACCTGTCTTAGGCTGATGCTGGAATATGCCCAGGTTCGCCACCGCTACTTCGAGAAGCCGCAGGGCCGCTTCGTGCCGGCGATGGTGGAACTGTGGGACGACCTCTTCCGTCTTTGCGAAAAACAGGGCTTGAGAATCCTGCTCACCCCCTTTGATACGTTCTGGCAGTGGCTGCACTGGCGCCACCATCCCTACAACCACCACAACGGAGGCGTGCTGGACCACCCGTCCCGATTCCTGGTCTGCCCCGATACCCGCCGCGCGACAAGGCGAGGCTGGAATTCGTGGTTCGCAGATGGAGCGGCAGCGGAGCCCTCTTCGCATGGGACCTCTGGAACGAAATCCATCCCGAGCAGGCTCAGGGCAGCGCGGACGGCTTCGGCGCCTTCATCCATGATCTCAGCGATTTTGTGCGCCGCCTGGAAACGTCACTTTACGGCCGCTCTCACCCGCAGACCGTTTCGCTATTCGGACCTGAGCTTCGCTGGCGGCCGCAAATGCCGCTGGCCGCACCGATCTTCCGCCACCCCGACCTCGATTTCGCCTCCCTCCATCTCTACGAGGAGGGCACAATTGACGACCCCAGTGACACGGTGGCGCCGGCGCTTGGCATGGCGCGAATCGTCGGAGAGGCGCTTGGTGAAATTCTTGACGGCCGCCCTTTTCTCGATTCCGAGCACGGCCCGATCCACTCGTTCAAAGACAAGAAGATCACGCTCCCCGAACCTTTCGACGATGAATACTTCCGCCATTTGCAATGGGCTCACCTGGCGGCGGGGGGTGCCGGTGGCGGCATGCGGTGGCCGAACCGCTCCCCGCACGTGCTCACCCCCGGAATGCGGCGGGCGCAGCGTTCGCTGGCCGACTTCCTGCCTCTGATAGATTGGGTTTCGTTCCGGCGTGTCCATCTCGGCGACAAGATGCGGGTTTCCGGTCCAGACATCGCGCCGGTCGCCTGCGGCGACGATTCCCAGGCAGTGGTCTGGCTGGTTCGCAGCGACACGATCGGGCGAAACGGCATGCTGCGTGCCGGCACTGCGCCCATTCCTGCCGTCCTGGAGTTGCCCGGGTTGGCTCGCGGCACCTATCGCGTGATCGCCTGGGACACCGCGGCCGGCAGGCAAACAGCGGAATGGCAGGCGAATTCGGATGGCTGGCTGAAGCTTGATGTGCCGCCGTTCTCCGCAGATGTCGCACTTGCCGTCCGCCGGATTTAGGCAAGCAACTTCGCGCCGATGCCGATTTCAGTGATCTCCCAAGGCCTGGAGTCTCGTGCCGGCAATGCAGCCGGTCGCGAGCAAGGCGTGTTGCAAACGACGGAGTCGTTTAGGCGGTGAGCTCGCCTAATTGTTGCGCCGTGGTTGCGACCTGAGCCACGCGTATCCAAGGCGCAGGTAGGGCAGGGAAAACATGGCCGGGCCCGAAGTTGGGGTGCCAAAGGAGAGAGGGATGGCGACCACGGCGTCGCAGCATCGGCGTTTCCGCGCCCTCCAATATTCACGGCGCAGAAGGTAAGCGCCCGGCACGCTCGAGGCCGCCCGCAACCGCAGGATTTCGGTGACCGCAGCGGCTTCCCTCGGGGTCTTCAGTCTGCGCGGGGCCTTGCGCGGTCAGCCGCCCGCAGTCTGATCTGGTCGGCCAAGTCCTTTCTTTGTAGCGAGTTTTTGCTTTTCTTTCAGCAGCCGAACGATTGCGTCGACGGGCGGCGCAAGGTCGGGCGCCGACTTGCTGTTCGAGCGCCACAAGTATCCAAAGAATGTTCTCAGTATGCGCATTGTCGTTACCTCCTGGACCACCAAACTTGGCTTGGGCGTTGTTGTTCCTGAACGACGGGCCAAGTCCAAAGGCGAACTCACCACGTGGCAAGCAGGCACGGCTGGGGACGGGGTAGGTTCTGGAACTGGTTCCTCCAGAACTCAGCCGTGGTCGCTCCCCGTTGCGGACGCTCGTCCATTCTTCCGACCTGGAATTCGGGGAGACGGTTGAGAGGCTTGGCTGAGTAGACCGAGCAGGCCCTGGCGTGGGCACAGGGCGCGGGGGTGCCGTGGCGAACACCGACAAGCTGAAGGAGTATTCTCATGCCCAGCCTCCTGCAGGAGCCCTAAACAACGGCAAAGTGGTTGAAGCGTTCTACAGGAACGGCCAGCGCTTTGGAGTGGATGTAGCCCCGTGCCGAACGAGGCGGCTGTTTTTTTGCTGTCAGGGTGGAACCCGATCTGGCGACAATAGTTCGGTGCGGCAACAAAGCCCTGTGCTGTAAGATCGGGGAGTACAATGCGGGAAAGACAAGCATTCACCGATAAAGAAAAACAAGACAGAAAGGAACGCACGTCGGATGCTGCACGGGAATTGATCGAGGTCGAGCGCGCGGCACGAGATGCAAAGACGGCTCGGCTCCGGGAACAACGACTGAGGACTGAAACGGCTCTTCCTGGGGCACCGGCACCGAAACCGAAGAGGAATTGGAAGACCAAGAAGTCGTACTAGGCACACTGCACCTGGCGCTCTCTAATTTTCCGTGGCCGTCTCAAGGCGCAGTTTAGTTGGAGTAACTGGTTTTGCTCGCGCCAACGTCGCGTAGATAGCGCGAGCTTTAGCGGGCTACCAGAATCCTTAGGTCCGCTCGCCGAACTCTCTCCCGTTTCCAGGCGTCGGACGACGATCGTCGGGTGGAATCTGGATGACCTCCGCTTCGGTGCGGCCGAACTCACGGCCAATTTGAAATGCCGCGTACAGCGCGCCAAGACTGATTAAGAATCGAAGCATTGAGATCTCCTTCGGCGGTAGAACTACATGGCCGGCAGTTAGTTCCACAGGTTACGGAACCACAACGCTCAACATTCGTTGCCACTGACCTGGGCCAAGGAGGACGCAAACAGATGGCGGTCAAGAGGACGAGCGACGCGAGCCGAGTTAAGAAGGGTGCAGAACTAGAAGTTGAGCACCTCGCGGAAGTGACAGACGTGACGCCCAAACAAGCGCGGGCATTGCTTCGCAAGCACGGCGCAGACTGGCAGCGGCTGAAGGACGAAGCTGAAGATTTGAAGAAAGATGACTAGTGGGGTCGATCTTCGGCGCCATTCAGAAGTAGCCCCGCCTGATTGGGACCTACTTGCGCACAAGCCAGTCCGGCGCATCCGAATCGACATGCTCGTGGTCGGTCAACTCACTCACGAGTAGTTTGGCGTGTGACCGCCATCGCCTCATATTGTCAGCTAGTCAGCAGCGATCAGCCGTCGTAGCGAGCGCTTGATGTCGCCGCGCGTCCAGCCGGCGCCAAGCATTCAGTCGACGATCCGCGCCGATGTCGATTTCAGTGATCTCCTAAGGCCCGGAGTCTCGTGCCGGCGATGCAGCCTGTCGCAAGCAAGGCGTGTTGCAATCGCCGGAGTCGTTTAGGCGGTGAGCTGGCGCTTGATTGTTGCGCCGTGGTTGCGACCTGAGGCACGCGTGTTCAAGGGGCAGGTAGGGCAGGGAACACATGGCCTGGCCCGAAGTTAGGCCGCTAAAGGAGAAGGGGGATGGAGACCACGGCTTCGCAGCATCGCCGCTTTCCAGCGTCCGCAGGTATTCTGCTGGGGCTTGGCCTGGGCGGGTTCTTCGATGGAATCGTGCTGCACCAGTTGCTCCAGTGGCATCATATGGTGACCAGCGCCGGCTATCCCTCCGACAGTGTTGAGAACCTTAGGTTCAACACGCTTCTCGATGGCCTGTTCCACGCCGGCACATACATCTTCGTCGTGCTTGGTTTGGCCGTGCTCTGGCGCACCGCTCACAAATCTCATCTCTGGTGGTCGGGAAAGATGTTGCTTGGGACGATGCTCATGGGCTTCGGGATATTCAACCTGGTCGAAGGGTTGATCAATCACCAGCTTCTCGGCATCCACCATGTCAACGAAACCGTTCCGCAGGACCAGTGGATCTACTGGGACATCGGGTTCCTGGTTTGGGGTGCGTTGATGCTGATCGGCGGCCTGGCGCTGGCAAAGCGGGGCAAACGGGAGTCGCCAGGCGAGCCTCGCTAGTCTGGGCGCCGGCACTGTCCGCATACAACGAACGGTCGATCCCGGTTGCGCCGCTCGCGGCGGGAACAAATCACGCGCAGCGCGGTTCGGAGCACTTCAGCCATGGAGGGAAAAATGCGCAGAGTGTTGAATGCAGGCATTCCATGCGCTCTTGTCGTTGTTGCCGCCAGCCTCAGCGCACTGTCGGATCCACTGCCGCCCGATACAACCTACCGACCATTGCCCGCTCGTCCATTTTCCGCCGTCAAGGCTGATGACGAAGCGCAGAAGCCGCGCGTCATGGCGCGCCAGCGGGCTTTGCTGGAGGAGCGGTACGACCTGTCGGATCGCCCCATGTCAGGCACAATGATGTCGGGCGGGACAAAACCTGTCCAGGACGGCGTCCGGGTCAAGCTGGCGAATGGCCAGACCTGGCAGGGCCTGTCGGAGATGAGCCCTGGCGAGATACGTGACCGCAACCTGCTGCCCAATGGTCTTCTGCCGCTGCCCCATGTCAAACAGGCGACCGGAGGACAGGTTTTTCCGGAACAGGAAATTCGTGAGATCGGCCGGCAGGAGGGGCGCGATCTCCGACGCTTCGACGTCGATTTCGATCTTCCCGATCACCTTACGCCAGAGTTCCCGTCACCGATATTCCTGACTACCCATCCGGAACTGGGCGATGTTTCCCGGGGCGAGTTGCTGACGATCCGCAACTACTATGAAATCATGAATGGCATCATCACGCCGGTTCAGATGGAAGGGCTGCGGCTACTCCTGACGCCGTTCCCGCAGGAGGAATTCAATCAGACCGAGGACCGCAAGGTGGCGGCGCAGAGTCTGGGCGTAACCTGCCTCGATTGCCATGCCAACTTCAACACCAATGCTGCCTTTCATCTGACGCCCGATGTCAGGCCGCAGGCCGCGCGCTTCCGTCTCGACACGACTAGCCTGCGCGGTCTGTTCAACCAGCAGATCCATGGGTCGAAACGGTCGCTGCGCTCGGTCGAGGATTTTACCGAATTCGAGCAGCGCACCGCATACTTCAACGGCGATCATGTCAGCGCTACCAGGAAGGGCGTCAACCTGCCCGATCGCACAAACCAGGTGGCGATGATGGCGCAGATGCAGAACATCATCGATTTTCCGCCGGCGCCGAAGCTCGACCCGTTCGGACGGCTCGACCCCGCCTTGGCCAGCGAGCAGGAACTGGCAGGCGAGCGCGTGTTCATGGGCAAGGGCCGCTGCGCACAATGCCATGTCCCGCAAACGTCGTTCATGGACAACAACATGCACGATCTGAAGCTGGAGCGCTTCTATAAGCCGGGGCAGACCTTCAACGACATGGTGGAATTGCCGGACGGGCCGATCAAGACGTTTACGCTGCGCGGCATAAGGGACACGCCGCCCTATCTGCATGACGGCCGTCTGATGACGCTCGCCGATACGGTCGAGTTTTTCAACCTGGTGCTCGGCACCAAGCTCACCCAGGACGAAAAGAACGACCTCGTTGCCTATATGCTCGCGCTTTGACCGCGGCAGGCCGACCGATCCCGGCGCATCTTCGAAGGAGGTTCTCATGCGTGTTTTTGCAACTGTGTTGGGATTGGTGGTGCTTTCCGCATCGCCTCTCTCGGTATCGCCGCTTTTGGCCCAGATCGGAAACCCGGCCGGCATGGCTCCGGATACCAGGATGGAGGCGCCGGGACGGCCGGCGCCTCATCAGACCAACTACCAGGACCGGCTGTTCGCGCAGCTCGCCGCCGCCGGCGGCGCAGCCGAGGTCGAATTCGGCAAGCTCGCGAAAAAGTCCGGCAACTCCGCCGTCACCGCATTTGCCGGCCGGATGGTCGACGACCACTCGGCGGCGAACGCGAGACTGAAATCTCTCGCTGAGACCAATAAGATCCCGCTGCCGGAAGGGCTCGACGAGGAGCACGAGCGGCAGCGGGCCGCGCTTGAAAAGCTCGACGGGGCGAAATTTGATATGGCCTATATCAGCGGGCAGATCACCGATCACCAGAAGACGGTGCAGCTGCTTGAATGGGAGATAGGATCTGGACAGGACGCCGGCCTTCAGCATTTCGCCTCCGAGACTTTGCCGACGGTGCTCGAGCATCTGCAACTGGCGCGCGACATCAAGGCGGAACTGGCAAGCCAAGCGATCGCCGACTCCGCCGCTGCGCCGACTAAGCAGTAGCCCGCCGGCGGCAACATCACTTTTTCCTGCATTGTCCCTCGGCCAGTCTCGTCGCGTTTCCTTGCAGCTAGTGGCCGTCCACGATCTCGCGCGCAGCGGCAGTCCGGAACAATCGCGCCAGACTGCCGTTTGGCAGTATCATCGTGGGAGGAGGTGTTGCAGCGGATCGTATCAGGAGCTCTGGCGGGATTTGCGGCCACGCTGGCGATGACCATCGCCATGCGGCGCCTTCATCCGTTGCTTGACAACCGGGACCGTTATCCTTTGCCACCGCGCGAGATCGTCGAGCGCGTTGCCACCGCCGGTGACGAGCAGGGCGCGCGAACCAGCACGCTGCTTGCCCATTTCGGCTTTGGAGCCCTGACCGGCTCGATTTTCGCGCTTCTGCCCACGCGCCGTGGCAACGGCATCCTTTATGGCCTGGGCGTGTGGGCGCTCAGCTATCTCGGATGGATTCCCGCTGCCCATATCCTCGCGCCAGCCTGGCGGCACCCCTTCTACCGAAATGTTCTGATGCTGGCCGTCCATGTCGTCTGGGGCGCGACCCTCTCCAGGTCTCTGAGCGAGCTCGAAGCCGCAAGCGCCGAAGTGTTTGGTCGGCCCGCCGGCCCAAGGGCGGCGATATCGGAAATTCGTGAGGAGCCAGGCTGATGGCTCCAGGGCAGCGGCTTGTAGATGCGACGGATATATTTCTCGTTTTCCGTCCGGGCTCATTCGCGGGCCTACGCGTAGCGGTCGTGGCGGCGCACCCAGTCCATTCCCTCAGCTTCGTTGCGCCCCTTTGGCATCAGGTCGAGCATGGCGTAGGTGCCCATCATCACCTCTACACCGCGGCCGAAGGTGGTGTACGTGTGAAAGACGGTGCCAGCCTCATCCTTGTAGAAGGCGCTCAGACCAGGCCATTCCTCGCCGGTTTCCCGCCATTCGCCGTAGTTGTAGTCGATGTGCCCGGTGGCGACCTCTTCGGGCGTGAAACTGACCCGGAAATCGTAGTTGAACGGACTGCCGTTCGAGGACACCCATCGGAACTGCCAGCCCATACGTCTGCGGTAGCGCTCAATATCGGCAAGCGGCGCGCGCGAGACGGCGATCATGGTTACATCGTGATGCGCCAGATGCTTGTTCATGCCGTCGGTGTGATCAGCCATGAACGAGCAACTCGGGCAGCCTTCCTTCCATCCCGGTGCGAACATGAAATGTTGCACGAGAAGTTGCGAGCGGCCGTCGAAGAGATCGGCGAGCGCACGCGGACCATCCGGCGTGTCAAACACGTATTCCTTGTCGATACGCACCCAGGGCAAGGCGAGCCGCTCGCGTGCGACCTTGTCGCGAAGCTGCGTGAGTTCCTTCTCCGCTCGCAGGAGGTCCCGGCGGGCGGTCAGCCAGTTATCGCGTGAAACAACAGCGTGTTGCATTGTCAGTCTCCTTGGGTTTGGGCGACGGAAGTGTTGCAGTGCTGCGAACGGGCGGAAAAGAGCTTCAGCCACGGCGATACGTGAAAGAGGCTCATCAGCAGGTACATCAGGGCCATGTCGTTGATCGGCATGAAAGGCGGGGCGGCAGAGCACATGGTCATGCTCGAGCCGACAGTAGAAATCCAGGCCATCAGTGCAAAGGTCGGTGCGGCGGCGAGCCCGAGCCAGCGGGCAAAACCGACCGCCTGCCCGAGCAACGAAGTGGCTTTCTCTTTTGCTGCAAACATCGTCATTTCCGGTCCTGCGGTCGAATTCGCCGTTTCCACGGTTTCGATAAAAAGACGCTATCTCGGGCAGCCGGAGAGGTGAGAGTTACAAGTGTGACGGGATTTCAATGTGGGGCTGCAAACGGACCTGCAGCAATCGCCTACCGCAATAATCGGGAGCGCGCATTTAGCCCTCAATCCAACGCATTCTCACCGCGTCCTGGCCGACACGGAAACGAATGAGACAACTCCCGGTTGTTGGCAGGGTTGACCCAATGCGGTCATTCAGCGCGAGCGTCGCTTGCTGGAACTGCGTCAGTCGGTCGGAGGCCAATGGTGTTTTTAATGGAACGCTAATATATATGACGCTCAAACGAGCAGCGCCTGCCAAATACCTGGGGGAACGCCATGCGAAGCCTCGTCTTCACGATGTGTATCGCCACCGCAACTGCCGCCAGCGCCCATGATTGGTACGAGGACAGGATTGACCCACTGACGAAATTCAAGTGTTGCGGTGGCTCTGATTGCCGCGCCATACCTCGGTCGTCGGTACGGTCCAGGATAGACGGTGGGTACACTTACTTGCCGCATAATTTCAACATCCCACGGGACCGTGTGCAGGAATCGCCGGACGGCCAATACCACATCTGCGAGAGTACCTACGTCGTCACTAATCAGCTGTATTGGCGTTGCTTTTTCGCACCTCGCGCAAATGTCTCTCTAATTCTCCCACATTAAGATACTGCCTGAATTCCTTGCCGCCCGGACAAGTGGAGCTGGACCAGTCCCAGCGCTTCGGCCGGAGAAGCAGCTGTTGTGATCGATCATCCGGGGAACATTTTCGTCAACCTTCTATTAAGCAGAGAAGCTGGTTTGGAGCAGATCAATGGGCATTTTTTCCGACCTTGATAAGAAATTGACGGAGAATCTCTACGCGCACGGCAACGACCTCGTCGATCCTGCTGCGGATCTTCCCGAGAGCGTCGAGGAACGGGTCGAACTCTTGATGCCGTTCGTTCAGCCCGAGGCTCGCGAGTTGGTCCGCTCGCAAATCCTTGGTCTCATTCATGAGTACATGAATGAGGATTCCGCCCCATCGCGTTAGAGACCGTGGTCATGCGGCCATCAGCAACCCTGAGCAACTCGCCGAAAGACGTGTGCTTTCGCAGCGCCGGAAAAACATCGATGATATGGAAGAGATACGCGCCGAATAGAACGGCGACGATCTCGTGGCTGCCGGAGATCGGGGTCCGATGAGAATTCTCGTTGTTGGAGCCACCGGCTTGATCGGCGCTTCGATCTGCGCCCGCCTCGTCTCCGAAGGACATGAGGTGGTCGGCATCGCGCGTAGCCCTCGGGCAAATGCCGCCCGTGATTACCAGACATTGGTGCTGGATATGGCAGCCGCGCTACGCCCTGAAGATTGGCTGCCGTATCTGACTGGCGTCGATGCCGTGGTGAACTGTGCCGGCGTTCTGCAGGACAGCCCGCGCGAAAAGACCGGGCAAGTCCATCGCGATGCGGCGGCGGCTCTTTTTCTCGCCTGCGCGCGGGCCGGCGTTGCCAAGGTGATCCACTTCTCGGCAATGGGAGTGGATCGGGCACAGCCTTCGTCGTTCTCGGCGACGAAATATGCCGGCGATCAGGCGCTGATGGCGCTTGACCTGGACTGGATAATCCTTCGCCCTTCGGTGGTGCTCGGCCGGCCCGTGTTTGGGGCCAGTGCATTGTTTCGCGGCTTGGCCTCGCTGCCGGTCCTGCCGTCAATGCCAGATACCGGCCGGCTACAGGTCGTGCAGCTCGAGGATGTAGTCTCGACGGTGCTCTTCTTTCTCAATCCCGGCAGCCCGTCTCGTCTGGCGCTGGAACTCGCCGGTCCCGAACATCTGACCATGGATGAGATCGTCGGTACTTTCCGCCGCTGGCTCGGCTGGGCTCCTGCAGCCAGGCTGGTCTTGCCGGGCTGGGGTGCGCGGCTTCTCTATCGCCTCGGCGATTTTGCCGCGATGCTCGGCTGGCGGCCCCCAATGCGCACCAATGCCGCCAGGGAGATCGCACGGGGGGCGCTCGGAGATCCCTCGGACTGGATTTCCCTGACCGGCATACAGCCACAAAGCCTGGCGCAGTTCCTCGCGCTCAATCCTGCGACGGTGCAGGAAAAATGGTTTGCCGGGCTTTATGTTATCAAGCCGGCAATCTACGTCGTGCTGCCGTTCTTCTGGATCACGACAGGGATTGTGTCGCTTACCACTGGCTACGGCAACGGCATCGACCTCATGCAAAGCACGGGGGCTGGCATGTTGTCGGCGCCTGCCGTGATCGCCGGCGCTCTTGCCGACATCGTCGTCGGCGCACTCATAGCCTGGCGGCCAACGGCGCGAAAAGGTCTCTACGCCGGCATCGCGCTGTCGCTGTTCTATCTGGCCGTTGGCACGTTCCTGCGCCCGGACCTGTGGAACGAACCACTTGGGCCATTCCTGAAGGTCTTGCCGATCATCGTCCTTCACTTCGTTGCCTTGGCGATCCTGGAGGAGCGCTGATGCTCTATTTCGTGCTGAAGTTCCTGCACGTCATCGGTGCCAGCGTGCTGCTTGGCACCGGGGCCGGCATCGCCTTCTTCATGCTTCTCGCCCACAGGACCGGCAACGCGGCAACAATTGCGGCAGTGGCGCGCATCGTGGTGGTCGCCGACTTTCTCTTCACGGCAACTGCCGTCGTGGCGCAGCCGATAACCGGCGTCGCGCTCGCCTGGCTGGCGGGCTACTCGCTCTCCGAAGGCTGGATCGTGCTGTCCATCGCGCTCTATATCGTCACCGGTGTGTTCTGGCTACCGGTGGTATGGATGCAGATGGAAATGCGCAATCTGGCGTCCGAATCCGCCAAAACGGGGACCCCGCTGCCGGCCCGGTATATCAGGCTTTTCCGGCTGTGGTTCGCCTTCGGCTTTCCCGCCTTTGCTGCCGTCCTCGGGATTTTCTGGCTGATGATCGCGCGGCCGACGATCGAGTGGTGACGCCTTGCCGCGACAGATGTCGTCGCTTGGATTTCGGCGCTGGAACATCTTTGCCATGAATGCGTTCGGCGCGGATGGATCAACCCGTGCGCAAACGCCGACATTCAGCCTCGTCCGCGACCGAAGCGGATGTTCTCATTGTTGGCGGTGGACCGGCGGGGCTGGCGGCTGCTACCTATCTCGGCAGGTTCCGTCATCGGGTCGTCGTGGTCGACGCGGGTGAACCGCGCGCGAGCCTGATTGCGGAAAGCCGCAACTGTCCGGGATTTCCGGAAGGCATCAGCGGCCCCGATCTTCTGCAGCGGCTTCGTTCCCAGGCCGCCAAGTTCGGAGCGACACTGATCCAGGATCACGCGTCATCGGTCGAGCCGACCGTAGGCGGGTTCGGCGCCGAAACCAACGGCGGGCGGATCGTCGCCCGCAAGGTATTCCTGGCGACAGGTATCGTCGATGTCGTGCCTGCAATTCCGCGTCTGCGCGAGGCCATCGCCAAAGGCAGCGTACGCCTTTGCCCGGTTTGTGACGGCTACGAAGTCATAGATCGTCAGGTCGCGGTCATCGGTCACGAGGCGCAGGTGCTGCGAGAGGCCCTGTTCCTCAAGCAGTATACGCAGCATGTCACAATGCTCGCACGCTATCTTCCCGATTTTTCCGCCAGCACACGGCGCGTGGCCATGGAAGAGAACATTGCTATTTGCGACGCATTCAAAAAGTTTGTTCCCACCGACAGCGGCTACCAGACCATCCTCAAGGACGGCGAGGTGCGCCATTTCGACGTCATCTATCCGGCGATGGGATGCCAGGTGCGTTCCGACCTTGCGCTGGCAATGGGCGTCAAATGCTGCGACGAGGGCTATGTCATCGTCGACAAGCATCAGCGGACTTCGGTCGAGGGGGTGTATGCCATCGGCGACCTGGTCAAGGCTCTGAACCAGATCGCAGTCGCCTTCGGCCAGGCTGCTATCGCTGCGACAGATGTTCACAATGACCTGGCCCTCGGCTACGAATAAGGCCCCTGAACATTAAGGGGCACAGATACGGTAGGGGGATCGTAGGGCGGACGGGATGGCGCCAGTTAATGTCATGTTGCTGGGTTCGCCAGCCCTTCCAACAGTGTGCTCAAGGCCGCATCCAAGGGGGCCGATCCCACCTTCTCGGGCACCAGGAGTCCATCGATCGCAAGCATGGTCATGCCGTGGATGAGCCCCCAGGCGGCTGCCGCCTGACCTTCTATCGGCCGCTTGCGAATGCTCCCCGCGGCCTGGCCGCGCCGGAGGATTTCGAGGAGAACGTCGAATACCGCCAGCGCCCGCTCATTGAGATGCATTCCCACCGCTTTTCCCTCCTCCGCGCTAAACATCAGGCGGTAGAGAGCCGGGTTGTCCGTTCCGAACGCGACGTAGGCTCGAGCTATCGGAGTAACTTCCTCGCGCAGAGTTTTCGGCGCTTCAGACTTCGCTGCTGATAGGGACACGCGCAGCCGGTCGAACCCAATCATAGCGATCTCCGCAAGCAGCGCGGCCTTATCGGGGAAGTGCTTGTACGGTGCCGCGTGGCTTACTCCAGCCCGGCGGGCGACTTCCCGCAGCGTGAACTGCCAGCCCTTCTCCTCCCGAAGCATATCCCACGCCGTCTCGATAACGGCACGGCGGAGATCACCGTGGTGATAGGGGCGGCTGGGTACGTCCTGCATGGCACCTCAAAGTTTCTTGTGAATACATTGTTGACAGTGGCTACTTAAGGGGCTACATCAAGGGCGTAAGTTTCTCCTGTCTACATCGGAGTGGACCATGAGCGCAATCGCAAAAATCAAAGGAATCTATGAGCGGGGCCGTTGGAACCTCTCCAACCTTCTGCGCGCGCCCTTCAGACAGCCAATCGATACCATCTTCAACATGATGCTCCGGTGACCAGCATGCCGTCATCAAATCGAGCTCAGGAGCATCAGCACATGACGACCGACCCATTGTTGCCACTGCACGGCTCCTGCGAATGCGGCGCTTGCTCGTTCGAGGTGCGTACTGCCCCGAAGGGTAGATTCCGGTGCCACTGCCTGATTTGCCAGGCGTTCAACGGCAAACCGTTTGCGGACGTGGCTGCCGTTCGCGCCAAGGGTGTCGTGCTGAAAAACGCCGGCAATATTTCATTCAAGAAATACCGTCCGCCGCCGAACTTCAATCGCGGGGCCTGCCGGACCTGCGGCAAGCCGGTTGTGGAGGTTGCGGGCTTTGGGCCGTTCAAGACGATGTTCATCCCGGCCAGCAATTTCGAGCCCGGGGCCCGGCTGCCGCCGGTTCGGATGGATATATTCTATCACCGTCGTGTGCTGGACATGCCCGGCAGCCTGCCCAAGTACAGCGGCTATTACCCGAGCCTTTTGGCAGTCGGGAAAATGATCATGAGTGGCTTGTGAATTGGTGAGTTGATTTTGTTTGGGTGCCATCGACGTGATGGCCTCGGCGCTGTTCGGCATCTACCTGCCGTCATGCGGCAACATCGGCTCGATCTTCGGCGAGATCGGCCAGGTTCATCACGGCGCTCACCGAACTGAACTATACTTTTGGGCGTGACATGGCGGCGCGGGGATCCGGCCAGATCCTTACGGAAGTTACGGGGGATGGCTCACGTATATCTGTGCCCGGAAACGTACCTCGCTAGCGGGCCGATCGGCAGCGAACATAGACACTCCCCGCAAACGGGCCGATCTCAGGGCAGCGCGCACTTTCGAGATTAGCCGGAGCATCCCTCCACTTCGTCATCCTAGGTCGAAGCAAGGAGCGAAGCGACGCGGCGAAGAACCTAGGATCCATTCCGTGACATCAGCCGAAGAATGCAGCGGCTCTGAATGGCACTTGTATCCGCAACGGTGGCAGTTACCCTTCCACCATGACCGGCTATGCCTATATGACCGCGAGCCAGAAGCGCGGCACGATCTACATCGGTGTCACCAACGATCTCGGACGCCGTATGCCGGAGCACAGATCCGGCCAGGGCTCGCGCTTCACCAGCCGCTACGGCGTGCAGCGTCTGGTCTGGTACGAAGAATATTTCGACATTCGTGATGCCATCCAGCGCGAGAAGTCGCCGAAGCGCTGGCCGCGCCAGTGGAAGATAGAGTTGATTGAGAAGACCAATCCGGAGTGGTTCGAGCTTTTTCGCGGGACCGGATGGTAGCATTCGGTTCTGCTCCGCTGCATTCTTCGGCGGATGTCACGGCATGGATCCTAGGTTCTGCGCCGCGTCGCTTCGCTCCTTGCTTCGACCTAGGATGACGAAGGCGTGGGTGGCTTACGGCTAATCGCAGACGTTGGAGATTGGCGGTTGCAGACCGGTCGTCAGCGGCCGTCAGTCAAAGAACCAAATCCTCTGTGCAGAGGAACTAGCGCAGCATGGCTGCCAGCACGAAGGCCGCGGCCGCTACGAGAACGACTGCGGCAATCACCAGCACCGGCCAGTTCTTGCCAGGCTGAAGACCAGGCTCGCTTGCTGCCGGCCGCATCGCATCGCCGAAGCTTGCTTCATTCGTGAACTCAGGCTGTCGCCGTGGACGAGCCTCGGCGACAGGATTTGGCATACCGGCCGCTTCGGCGTCGGTCTTTTCAGGTGCCGCGGCAGGGTCGAACCCCGGGGTCTTGTCCTGTGTCGCCCCGGCCTGAATATCGCCTCTCGCTTTGGTCTGATGTCGTCGGACGGCCATCATGGTCTCTCCCCTGACACCAAACTTCGATCTGGCTCAGCGGTTCCAGTCTGCGCCGCATTTGCTGAACACACCCGATTTTCCCGAACAGACCCGGTTTCTGAACAGACCCGGTTTCTGAACAGGTTTGGCGGTGATCCGGCTTCTCCGGAACAGAGGGCGCCGTTCGCAGTTGTGTTGGATCATCGCCTGGTGAGTTGGCCATGCCGTCTGCACTTGAGCAACTGGCTCAATCCGTGAAAGAGCGACGAGCGATCTTGTTCGTTGGGGCGGGGGTGTCGATGAGCGTCGGCCTGCCATCCTGGGAGAAGCTCATCGAGCATATGGTGGATGAACTCGGCCTCGATCGAGACGTGGTCGACAGGCCTGAGTCCAGTTACCAGGCTCTTGCCGAATATTACCGGCTGAAGCATGGCAGTCTCGGCCCCTTGCGCAGCTGGATGGATCGCGAATGGAGCGTCTCGCGGGAAAAAGTCAAGGGATCGGCGATCCACAAGCTGATCGTGTCACTCGATTTTCCAATCATCTACACCACCAACTATGATCGAAACCTTGAGGTTGCGTTCGAAGTCCACGACCGCGCGTTCGTGAAAGTGGCCAATGCCAAGGATATCCCCAAGGTGAACGGCGAGGTTACCCAGATCATCAAATACCACGGCGATTTCGACGACGACGCGTCTCTCGTCCTGGCGGAGTCCGACTATTTCGAGCGGCTGTCGTTCGAGTCGCCGTTGGATGTGAAGTTTCGCGCCGACGCACTGGGGCGCACTGTCCTGTTCATCGGCTACAGCATGTCCGACATGAACATCCGTCTGTTGCTGTATCGGCTTTGGGAAACCTGGCGCCGGTCCGGTTATGAAAAGAATCGTCCGAAATCATTCGTCTTCATGCCGCAACCGAGCGTCGTCCAGGAAGCGGTTCTCGGACGCTGGGGCATCGACATGCTGACCGAGGAGGCCGATCGGCCGGAGGATGCTCTGGTGGCATTCCTGAGCAAGCTCAGAGATGCGATAGACCAGGTTTAGTGCGTATGCGTTCGGCCGGCCGGGAACATTGTAGATCGTTGCGACGTTCATAGCTGCGAAGGGATGCTGTTTGCGGAGGCCTATGATGGGCCAGTTCCAAATGATCGATCTCGTTTCCGTCATCGACGCCTGCACCACCGACCGCGCCGCAGGGCGATTGGTGTCGATGGCCAAAGCCGTCGAAGAGTTGCGGGTGCTGACCGGTGATTTCATCTCGCCGGACGAAATCGTGGCCAACGCACTGTCGCCGGTGGCGTGGGCGCGCGGCTGCGCGGTTCTGTTCGACGAGCAGCCGGGCGCCGACATCCTGCACGCGCCATGGCAGGACGCCTGACCGGCGCAGGACGCCTGAGCGTCGCCGAAAATCGGCAGCCGCGCCGGCCGGGCGCTGCACGCATCGCATATGCGCCGCCGGGAGCGCTGGCGGCGGTACCGCAACAGGAGTGTTTAGCCACAATCCGTGAAACCGGAGAAATGCTATGAACAAAAACGAGACCCGTTACGAACATGGCGCGACAAAGTACCCGGCAAAGAAAGATGCCGACGCGTCGGATCAATTCTCGCAGGAGGCAGCCGGCAACAAGAAGCCTGCCGGCGGCATGGGCCTGACCCGGTCAAGGGACGAGGTGGAGGACAAAACCCATCAATCCGAAGGGCAGGACCCGCCCAGGCGGTCTACGCCCAGCGCAGCGACCGAAAAGACATCCGGCGCCGGTCCGTCGATCGCCGAGCGTTCCAAGGACGCCAAGGCTCCGAAGAGCGGCCGCCAGCCAGGCGCCTACACCAAGGACTGACCGGCCAGGGAGCTCAGCCCATCATCGTCTTCAGCGGCTCCCTAGCGAGTTTGCTTCGATCTCCTTGCGGCCCGGCGTTTCCCGCAAGGCTGTGCGCATGTTCTTGCGATACTCGTTCGGCATGCGCGGCGGCAGCATAGGTTCATATGCGTCGCCGACCGCCTCTATGATCACCGGGCCTTCCGCGGCAAACGCAGGTTGCCAAGGAACATCATTTGCTCCCAGGCGATCTGGTTGAGCATGTTGTTCTTGATCACCAGAAGCTTGAGCGGAATCCTGTAACGCACGGCCGTCGAAATGTGTCGACAAGGATCTCGGCGGTGTTGGGCATGGTGCCTCCAGTGTGTTGTCCCGGGCCAATGACCGCCCCAGGCCAAGGACAACCGGGAGAAGCAGGGCGAGGGCGCTTGTAAGAAGCGGCGCCGAGATTGACCCCTTCGGCGTGGACGAGGTGCGGGGCCGCTCCGCCTGTGGAAGAGCTGGGTGAGATAAAGCCGTGAGTGCCCCGCGCAGGGGGCGAGCACCCACAGGTTGGTTAAGACGTTGTCGACGACACCCCAGCGCCGTACAAACCGGTCTCCCGCATGATGCCGTAGTGCAGGGCCACGGCGTTCAGTTTGCGCTGCCACGTGTGTAGGTTGCGGCAAACATCCCGGCCGCTGGCGCGGCGTATGGGCCGAGCAATTCGCCTTACCGGCAGAAGCGGAAAACGCTAGAATGAACTCCGCGACGGTTCCAACTGCGCCAACGACGAGCGCGATGAGCGCGGCGCTCTCCCGAGCGGATTCTGGTGCAACTCCTACCACGTTGCGCTCATGCACCCGGAGACTTGAGTGCGAGGGAACGTGGGGATTCCGCTCACCCGTCTGCTGACACTTTGACTTCGCTTGGTGCGCGTCAGGCCTGACTTCCGGCTGATCTTCAGATAGCGGCGATGTCCAGCTTCGAGCCGTCGACCAGACGCGACAGGCGGAACGGTGTAGGATCGACGCAAGGCGTGTCGTTTACGACAAGCTCTGCGGCCAGATAGCCAAGCCCCGGGCCCAAACCGAAGCCGTGGCCCGAGCAGCCCGCCGCGAGGACGAGGCCTTTCACCCCGTCCACCTGCGACACCACAGGCACTGCGTCCGGCGTGCAATCGACGAAGCCGCCCCAGGCACTATCGATCTCTATATCGCCGAGTTGGGGGAAGGTCTTCCGGACACTCTCCACCACTTGGCTTACCAGCCATTTTAAGGGTGGAGGATCCAGCACCCGATTCTGTTCGAAGATCCGATCGTCGCTGGTCAGCAGCGCCGGCATTGAATCCGGCCCCGAAAGGAACGATTGGCCGATGCCGAGCCTGACGTTCTTCAGGCGACGCAAGAATTGCGGCATGAATTCCCGGCTATACCGGATAGCCTGGGGCGTGATTTCGAGGTTCGCCTTGCCGCTGATCGCAAGCGTATAGCTGCCGTCCAGTCGGCGCGTGATCGTGCAGTAGGGTGTGGAGACCGCCTCGCCTATGTTGATTGTCGGGGTGGAACGCAGCGCGGTCTGCCGGATGCTCGCTTGGGGGAAACTGATCCCGAGCGGCCTAAGGAAGCGCGAGGACCAGGCGCCAGCGGCGCACAGCACCGCGCTGGTTCTGATGTAGCCCTTCTCCGTGTGCACGCCCGCAATCTTGCCATTGGCCAAGTCGAGCGCCCGCGCGGCGCATTCCTGGTGGATGGTGGCGCCCAGAGCTCTGGCCCCATCGGCGATAGCCGGCGCGGCGAGCGCAGGTTCGGCCTTACCATCCCGGTCCGAATAGGTCCCGCCGACCCATTTGTCGCGCGCTTCGGGGACGCGCTCGGCCACCTCCGCCCGGCTCAGCATGCGGGTGTCGACCTCGTACTCCCTGGCGACCTCACGCCACCTTTCCCAGCTGGCGAGCACAGCCTCGTCGTGAGTGGCATAGACGAGACCGCAGCGTCGAAATCCAAGGTCCCGATTGATATCGCGCGTCAGCTCGTCCCACAGTCGCATGGAGATCACCGAGAGCGGCAATTCGCGCCGATCGCGGTTCTGCTGGCGGCACCAACCCCAGTTTCGGCTCGATTGTTCACAGGCGACGTGGCCCTTCTCGAGCAGAGCCACAGAGAGGCCACGCTTCGCCAGGAAATAGGCCGCCGTAGAGCCGAGGATGCCGCCGCCGACGATGACGACGTCGACCTCGGCCGGGAGACGCTCATCGCTGTGAATGCGTTCGACTCGGGGCGACATGTTCCAACCAACCTCGGCTGCCGAATGCGGAAGCAAAGTTCCGATCAGCCCTTCATCGCATCGTGCGCTCGAAAGAATGTGCCGAAATCATCCAGGACTTCGCCAGATGTGCGGGTTTTTGATCCCTTGATCGATACGAGCTGCTCAAGCCCGAACCGAGTTCCAGTTCGGCGCAGGGCGGCGTAACCTTTTCGCGAGTCCGTTGGATCGCGCTTGAGGGTCTTGAGTCTGCGAGCGAAGTTGTAGGCGGCAACGAAGTCGGCGAGGTGTTACCTGAGCTGATCGTGGCTCTCGTAGTAAAAGCGTTTGACCGTGGCGTCCTTGATCGTGCGGTCCATCCTCTTGCAGCTTTACGCGCTCGCTGCGGCGGGGCGTCAGACGTGGACCTAGGCGATCAGTCGCCGAACGACGGAGATGCTCTGATGTTCCATCGGAACACCGCGGGGAGAAAGACCGACGGATCATGGCAGATGCGGATGAGCAGCCCGGAGCAGATGAGCGAATAGACGGTTTATTCGGCCGCCATCTCGGAACGATCCCGCCGCCCTGCCATTATCGCCATAAGGACAGGCTCAGATCGTGGTGGCGCACGATTGGCGGCAAGGACCGTGGCCAACTACAATCACCGGAAGTCGACGGTTCCGCCAGCGATCTGGGCCTCAAAAAATCGACCGCAAGGCACCTTGGAGGAAACCAATGGCTGGACGCAGAACCCATGAGCAGCAATTGCGCATCATTGAAAAGCGGGAAAACACGAAGGGCGCCGGCAAGGATTTTGACGCAGAGGCCGACCTGAAGCGATCAGCAGCGGAACGTGAAGCGCTGCGCAAGGGGTCGGAAATCAGGTCCAAGACACCCGACCTCGTTGACCCTGACGATCGCAACATCCTTCGCGGAGAAAATCAGGAGAGCGTTCATCACAAGAACCGTCCCGACCACTAAGAATTGGAGCAAGCCCATGGCAAAAGGTAGCAAGAAGCACATCGGAGCGGGTGCGCGGGGAAAGGGTTCCGGTGCAGGCGCCATGACCACCACCCCAAAGGACAAGCTCGAGGAAAACAAAGTCCTGTCCAACCGCGACAAGGCTCAGCACACGAAGCAACGCGGTCTGGATTCCAGGCAGATCGCGACTGAGCAGCGCCAGGATCACGCTGCCAATCGTTTGCGCGATTGACGGCTCAACCGCCGCTGGCGCGCGGTGGCGCGGCCTGACCGGGGCCGCGCTTCAGGTTGGCTGCGAGCGCAAGGGGAGGGGCCGTATGGCTCAGGCCCATTCGCCACTGAAGAGCGGTTCTATCGGATGGCGCGATTTGGTCATTTTAAGTTCGCGCAGAAATATCGCCGCGCTCGACGATCTCCATCGGTTGTCGGTCCTTGCTAGCCGTGGCGTGCTCCTTCGGCAGATCGCGTCGACGATTTGCTCTCAAACTGCTCCGCCTCACGCAGCAGCCGGATCACCTCCGCGTCGGTGGTCTGCTCGAAATCCTCATAATACCGGCTCACCGCAACAAACGGCTCAGGCGTGGCGAGACAGACCACTTGGTCCACATCGGCTTTGATGAGGTCCAGCGTGTCCCGGGGTGCGACCGGGACGGCCAGGACGACATGCGCGGCGCGATCCTTTCTTAGCGCCTTGAGCACCACTCTGACCGTGCCTCCGGTCGCAATGCCGTCATCGACGACGATGACGGTCCGGCCCAGGACCGAAGCCGCAGGCCGGCTTCCGAGATAGAGGGTTCTGCGACGTTCGATTTCCAGCAGTTGCCGCCGCTTCTCTGCTTCGACGTACTCGTCTGACGGCCGGACCAAAGCCATCGCCTCCTCGTTGAGGACGAGCTGCGGATTTTCCCCGTCGACGACCGCGCCGATGCCATATTCGGAATGGCCCGGCGCGCCGATCTTGCGCACAAGCAGCACGTCGAGCCGGGCACCGAGTGCCTTCGCCACTTCGAAGCCAACCGGCACGCCGCCGCGCGGCAGCGCCAGCACCAGTGGATCGGTTGCCGCGAACCTGGCCAAATCGGCGGCAAGCTGGCGCCCCGCATCCGTTCGATCTTTGAACCTCAAGGCGTCAAAGCCCATGGTCTTCACCTCCAAGGCCGAAACCCTGGCGTGGTGCTGCTCAGGCCTCCTCCTCGCCCAAATTCAGCTTGCTGGGGAAACGGCGATTGCGGGCAAATTGTTTCATCAACCCTTGGCAAAAATTGCCGAACCATGCGATTGGCCCCCGGTTCGCAAAAAAGCTGCTGGAACAATCGATCGCCCTGCTGCGTTCGACTGTTTTACTCCTGCCGGGGGTGCTCGATGGCGCCACGTCCTTTCTGGAAAGGCTATCTGAAGCTTTCGCTGGTGACCTGTCCGGTGGCGATGACGCCCGCTACCACCGAGAGCGAGAAGGTCCGGTTCCATACGCTCAATCGCAAGAGCGGGCATCGGGTGGTCAGCCAATATGTCGATGCCGTCAGCGGCAAGCCCGTTGCTGAAGACGACGAGGTGAAGGGCTACCAGCGCGGCGAGGACGAGTACGTCCTGCTCGAGGACGACGAGATCGAAGCGGTTGCGCTCGAGAGCACGCGCACCATCGATATCGACATGTTTGTCGATGCCGACAGCATCGGCTGGATCTGGTACGACAAGCCGCACTATCTCACCCCTGACGACCCGGTTGGGGAGGAGGCATTCTCGGTCATTCGCGACGCGATGCAATCGACGGGGACGGTCGGAATATCGCGATTGGTCATGTACCGCCGCGAACGCGCCGTCATGCTTGAACCACGAGGCAAGGGCATCGTGCTGTGGACACTGCGCTATGGCGACGAGGTTCGCGACCCCGAGGTTTATTTCGGCAAGATCGACGACGTCAAACCCGACCCGAAACTGATGGATATGGTTTCGACCCTTATCGATGAGCGAACCAGGCAGTGGGATCCCGCCATGACTGGAGATCCCGTCCAGGCGCGGCTGCTGGAGATCATTGCCTCGAAGAAGAAGGGCAAGAAGGGTCCGGCCAAGGCGAAGGCCATGGCCGAGCAACCGGCCAGCAACGTGATCAACATCATGGATGCGCTGCGCAAGAGCATCGGCTCGGAGGCCGGAAAGCGGAAATAAGCGCCTGGGAGCAGGCTGGGCTGGGGGACAAAGGCAGCACAATGAAGGTCATACCCCGCGATCCTGCTTTCGACAGCACCCGCCGATCCAGCGATTTCCTCCTGCCGCTCGATACGCCTCCGATGGAGGCAAAGGCGGCCGATGCGATTCCCGAAGGAGACGGATGGCAATACGAACGCAAATGGGATGGTTTTCGCTGCCTGGCATTCCGGCAGGATGATGCGGTGGAGTTGCGCGCAAAGTCAGGCAAGCCGCTCGGACGGTATTTTCCCGAACTCGTCGCGACACTGAAGGAACTGCCGTCGCGCCGTTTTGTCGTCGACGGTGAAATAGTCATCTCGGTCGACGGCAAGTTTTCGTTCGACGCACTCCAGATGCGGCTTCATCCCGCCGAGAGCAGGATCCGCAAGCTGTCCGCCGAAACCCCGGCTCGCATCGTCCTGTTCGACATGCTCTGCGATGAGCACGGAACCGTCTGGTTGGCGCGGACCCTGAAAAAACGGCGAGCGATCCTTGAGGCTTTCGTCGCTTCGGCAAATCGCAGGAACATCGTGCTTTCGCACTGCACGCGCGATGTGAAGGAAGCCCGCTCCTGGTTAGGGGATGCCGGACATGGGGCGACAGACGGCGTGGTCGCCAAGCGGCTGGACGGTCCGTACCAACCGGGGGTACGCGCGATGGTCAAGGTAAAGCGGTTGCGGTCGGCCGATTGCGTGGTCGGCGGCTTTCGCTATCTCAGCAACAGCCCGCAGGTCGGCTCTCTGTTGCTGGGTCTGTACAACCAGGCCGGCAAGCTCGATCACGTCGGGTTCACCTCGACCATTGCCAAGGATGACAGGGCCGAGCTTACCCGCAGGCTCCAAGCCATGCGCGAGCCACCCGGCTTCACCGGAAAGGCGCCGGGCGGGCCGAGCCGCTGGAGCACCGAGCGCAGCGGCGAATGGGAGCCGGTCCGGCCCGAACTGGTGGTCGAAGTACGCTTCGATCACGTCACCGGCGACCGTTTCCGCCACGGCACCAAGTTCCTGCGCTGGCGGCCGGACAGGGCTCCGGAGCAATGCACGTTCGAGCAAATCGCCTGACTATTCCGATGCATGCGCTTCGCAGTGCCGTCTCAAGCCGCTTTCTTGCGCCGCTTTGCGCGGTCTTCGATTGGCGCTGCGGCCGCGTGGAAATCCTGCCAGGGATCCGACGACAGCGAGGCAAGCCGCGTTGGCGTGTTCTCGACGGTAAAATAGGCCGGTCCGATGCTGGGGCCGAGTTCGTCCCAGGCAAGCGGCATCGACACCGCTGCACCCGGTCGTGCTCTTGTCGAATAGGCTGCGACCGCGGTCGCACCACGCTGGTTGCGCAGATAATCGACAAGGATTTTCCCGCGTCGTTTCGATTTGGTGATGGTCGAGACGTAGCGGTTGGGACTGTCGGCGGCCATCGAGTCGGCAATCGCCTTGGTAAAGGCTTTTACTTCTGGCCATTCGGCTTTCGGCTTCAACGGCGCCACGACGTGCAGACCCTTGCCGCCGGAGGTCTTGATGAAGGGGACAAGCCCTGCATCCTTCAGCCGGTCGCGGGTCTCGACGGCGCCTTCGATCACTGCCTCCCAGCTCACGCCCTCGCCGGGGTCGAGATCCATGATGATCGTATCCGGACGCTCCCAATCGCTCACCGTCGAGCCCCAGGGGTGGATCTCCAGCGCCGCCGACTGGACCAGACCGATGAGCCCGTCGAGATCATTGATGCTGATCAGCCGCTCGTCGGGCGGATCCTTGGGGTCGTGGACCAGCACGATGTTCGGGTTGAGCCCCTTCCAGGCATGCTTCTGGAAGAATTGCTCGCCCGAAATCCCGTTGGGACATCGCACCAGCGCCAGCGCTCGGCCGACGATGTAGGGCGACGCATAGCGCCAGACCTCGGCATAATAGTCGGCGAGACCTTCCTTGGTCACGCCCTCGTCCGGCCAGTAAAGGCGGTCGGGATGAGTAAGCTTGACGGTCCGGCGCTGAGGTTGGGGCGCTGCCTTGCTCGTCTTCGGCGTCTCGCGCACGATCTCCTTCGCCGGCTTGTCTTCGCGCAATCCGCGGAACGAGGCGTGGCGCAGATTGCCGTCGGCGGTCCACGCCCGGAACTCGACTTCGGCGACGAGATCCGGCCTGACATAGCGGACTTGCCGAGCCTCCTCGGCGCTCAGACGCTCGTCGAACGGGCTCGACGGAACGCGCATCCGCTCGAGCTTCTTGAACAGGCTCTCGGCGACCGCCGCTGTGTAGCCGGTGCCGACGCGCCCGACATGATGAAGCTTGCCGTGGTCATAGACACCCAGGACAAGCGAACCGATCGCCTTGCGCGAGGTTGTCGAGGGGATAAAGCCGGCCACGACAAATTCCTGCCGCGCCGAACATTTCGACTTCACCCAGTTCTTGCTGCGGCCGGCGCGGTAGGGCGCATCGCGAAGCTTGGAGACGATGCCTTCCAGGCTCAGCCGACAGGCATGTCGCAGCACCAGGGCGCCGTCCTCCTCAAAATGGCCGCTATAGCTGATGATGCCGCTGTTACTGCCGATGATTTTTTCCAGCAATTCCTTGCGCTTGATTAAGGCAACGTCGCGCAGATCGTAGCCGTCGAGATGAAGCAGGTCGAAGACGTAGAGGTGAAAGCGATCACTGCGGCCCTCGCTGAGATCGGCTTGCAGCGCGGAAAAATCCGATGCGCCGGCTGTCGTCTCGACCACGAGTTCACCGTCGATCAGTGCCGTCCCGACAGGGATATCGGCCAGCGCCGAAACGACCGCCTTGCCGAATTTCTTCGTCCAGTCGAGACCGCTCCGCGTCAACAGTTTGACGCGGCCGGCTTCGATCCTGGCCTGTAGCCGGTAGCCGTCGAATTTGATCTCGTGCAGCCAGCGCTCGCCCGACGGCGCTGACGAGACCAGGGTCGCCAGCGTCGGCTCGACGAAATCGGGAAGCGCCGCCTTCTTGGCGCCCTTTATCTTTGACGGTTCGGGAACGCTGACAGTGGCGGGGGCCACTTCCGCTGGAGCTGGCCTGGTGCTGCCGCCGCGGCGCCTGCGAATGCGGCCTGTCTTGGACGACCAGCCGGGCTCTTCGCCGGCGACGTCGTCGATCTTGCGGCCGGTCGCGACGGATTCCGGCCGCTCGTCCAGAATGTCGGGATCACGTTCGGTGCGCGCGGCGTCGTCGTCGCCTTTGATCAGCAGCCAGTTCTCGCGCTTCTCCCGGGGCTTTCCGGCCATCCGCACAAGATGCCAGCGGCCGCCAAGCTTCTCGCCGTGAAGTTCGAAATCGAGATGGCCTTTCGCATAGCCGCGATGCGCGTCGCCGATCGGCGTCCAGGTGCCTCTGTCCCAAAGGAGGACGGTGCCGCCGCCATACTCGCCCTTCGGGATTGTGCCTTCGAAGTTGCCATATTCCAGAGGATGGTCCTCGACATGGACGGCAAGACGCTTCTCGCCGGGGATCAGGCTCGGCCCTTTTGTGACGGCCCAGCTCTTCAGGACGCCGTCCATTTCGAGACGAAAATCATAATGGAGCCGGGTGGCATCGTGCTTCTGTATGACGAAGCTGTTGCCGGTCCTCGGCGCCCTGCGGCCCTGCGGCTCCGGGGTAACGGAAAAATTGCGCTTCTTGCGGTAGGTCTCGAGCGCCATCGGTCAGCCGGCCTTCCGACGCGGCGCTGTCTGCTTCGCCTTGGCATGGCGCGCTGGCTTTGACTTTGCCGCGGGCTTTCTTGTCGAAGGCTGCTTGCCGCCAACGCCGGCACTCTGGCGCAGCGCATCCATAAGATCGACGACCTTCTCCCGCTTGGCCGGCTTCGGAACGGCGATCTTCTTGCCTTCGAGCTTTGCCTTCACAAGCTCGGCCAGCGCCGCCTCATAACGGTCGTCGAATTTGGTCGGATCGAATTTGCCTTTCTTGGTCTTGATAATGTGCTCGGCCAGTTCGAGCATCTCGCCCTCGATCTTCAAGTCGGGGATGCTGTCGAAAGCCTCCTCCGCCGAGCGCACCTCGTAGTCGAAATTCAGCGTCGTTGCGACCAGGCCTTCGTCATAGGCGCGGACGAGCAGGGTCCGGACGCGCCGGAACAGGACGGCCTGGGCGATGGCGGCGACCTTCTTCCTGCGCATGCCTTCGCGGATCAGCCCAAACGCTTCCTCCGCGTGTTTGTCAGACGGGGCCAGGTAATAAGGCTTGTCGAAATACACATCGTCGACATCGGCACAGCCGATGAAGACCGAGACCGACAGCGTCTTGTCGCTCTCGGGGACAGCGGCTGCGACCTCATCGGGTTCGAGCACGACGTACTCACCCGAGCCGATCTCAAAGCCTTTGACCTGGTCGTCCTTCTCGACCGGCTTGCCGCTATCGCTGTCTACGAAGGCGCGATGCACCCTATGGCCGGTGGCTCGGTTTACTGTGTGGAAGGCGATCCGCTCGGAGGTTGAGGCAGCCGTATAGAGCGCCACCGGGCAGCTGAGTTCTCCGATTTTCAGAAAACCCTTCCAATTTGCTCTCGGCGCCAAGACGATAGCCTCACTGTCACAAGCGTTGCACAGGAAATGCAACGTGGCGGCGCCGAGATTTGTTCCTTTGGCGCCTGCTCTGCGATGATCAGAAGGGTCTTGGGCCAACAGACAAGCCATTCCGCTGCAACCAAATTCACCACCCGTCGTTGTCGAGCAGCAAGGGAGCGGTTGGCCATGACGGGATTATCCATGAGGAGACTGTCGTTTTTGTCGGCGCTGGTGGCGACTCTGGCTCTGGCGGGTTGCAGCAACGAGGCCGAGCCGACACAGGGCAGCACCAGCAGCACTGAGCCGACCCAGAGCAACACCAACACCGTCGATCAAAATCCCGAAGTCGACAAGGACCCGACGCCGAAGACGACCACCGGCGGCGATCAACCCGGTACGCCGCCGGCGCAGTGAGGGATCGGCCGGCCGACTGGATTGTGCGAGGGCATGCGTTCCCTTTCCGGATGAATTTTTGACGACAAGGCACCGGGTTTCATCCCGACGGGCTCTGTTCGACCAGATGGTAGCTGTACCGGTCGCGAATGAAGGCGTTGAAAAACCGGCCTTTTGACCAGGCCTTGCGGAATGCCGCATAAGTTTGCGGCGGCACGTCGTTGAAATCGTAGCGATTTCCGCTTGGGACAAACCATACGGAGAGGGTCCTCGTTGCCGGGTCGTAATTGATGCTTTGGATAACAGTTGAAGGCATTTCCCAACACTCGACGCGCCTGGGCAATAACCCGCCCCGGCAATCCGGGTTCCATCTCGCGCATGTGGAGGCAATGATCCGGCCGGCCTCCAAAGCCTTGCCGCCACGGGCCGGCTTCACCAATTAGGGTTGATGCCATCGCTCAAAACCAGGCAGCCGCAACCCGCTGGCCAAGGCGACCTGTTTCGCGCGCCTGACTTTCTCGCGCCCGACTTTCACGCACGTGACGACCTGCCGGAAGGATTTTGCTACCAGCCGGAGCTGATCACAGCGGAGGAAGAGGCCGAACTGGTGCGGCAGCTCAAAAGTCTCGCCTTCCAGCCTTTCGACTTTCATGGCCATCTCGCAAACCGGCGCGTCGCCGGTTTTGGCCTGCGCTACGATTTTGACCAACGCAAGGTGGTCGAGGCGCCGGCGATCCCTGCTTTCCTGATGCCGCTAAGGGACAAGGTGGCGGCATTTGCGCGGCTGCCCGCCGAGGCTTTTGTGCAGGTCTTGATCAATGAGTACCGACCCGGCGCGGGTATCGGCTGGCATCGCGACAAGCCGCATTTCGATGCCGTGGCCGGCGTTTCTCTTCTTGCGCCATGCAGCTTTAGGCTCCGCCGGAAGAACGGCACGAGACGGGCTCGCCAGACCGTCACCCTCGAGCCAAGGTCGGCTTACCTGATGACGGGTCCGGCGCGCACCGAATGGGAGCACAGCATCCCGCCGGTTGCCGCGCACCGCTATTCGATCACCCTGCGGACCCTGCACCCGCAACGGTCGCCTCGATCAGAAGCGATAGTTCGATGACCAGAATCGAGACCGGCTCCTGTTTTTGCGGTTCGATAAGTGCTGAGATGCATGGTGAGCCGTTCTGGATTTGCTCCGATCACGATGACGATTGCCGCAAGGCGATAGGCAGCCCGTTGACCGTCTGGGTCGGCTATCGGCCGGCCCAATTCAGATTGCTCACCGGCGCGCCAAAAAAATTCTCAAGGACCCGAGGCGTGCTCCGCACCTTCTGCGCCGATTGCGGGACATCCATAGCCTATCTCGACCAAGGGCTTCCCGAGGAACTTTATCTGACGATCGGCTTCTTCGACCACCCCGAACGCTTTGCGCCGCAGGCTCATGCCTATTGGGATATGAAGCTGTCGTGGGTGGAGTTTAATGACGATCTGCCGCGTGTCGGAGGATATTCAAGGCGGCGCGATCCGGCGGTCGGAAATCCGGCCGACCGGTAACCGGCAACGCCGCCGATGGGACCCGAATGGCCCAGCTGAATTGAATTGCGATCAGTTTGTAATCCAAACGGACCGGCATCATCGCTTCTTCACGCCGCTTTCTATACTATCTGTTGAGCGCAAGGCATAGGTCGGAACAGGCAGAAAAATTTGGCACAACGATCGGGAAGCGCAGACCTTCCACTTCATGGCGGACGCGTGCCGAAATGGCTCGGCGACCGTATGACGCGGCTTGGAGCCGTCATGTGCGAGGCGATCATTCACCACTACGGTCGCGAGGAACTGCTGCGCCGGCTGGCGCATCCCTTCTGGTTCCAGTCGTTTGGCGCGGTCATGGGAATGGACTGGCATTCCTCCGGCATCACGACCAGCGTCATCGGCGCCCTCAAACGTGGCTTGGCTCCGCTCTCCGGCGAACTCGGTATTCACGTGTGCGGCGGCCGCGGCGCGCATTCGCGCAAGACCCCGCATGAGCTTGCCGTCATCGGCGAGCGCGTCGGCTTCGATGGAACAGGCCTGGCAACGGCCAGCCGGCTCGTCGCCAAGGTTGACAGCGCCGCCGTCCAGGACGGCTTCGACCTTTATCTGCATGGCTTTATCGTCACCGATGACGGCGACTGGGTCGTGGTGCAGCAGGGCATGAACGGCGACAGCAAGGTGGCGCGCCGCTATCACTGGCTGTCCGAAGGCCTGAAGAGTTTCGTCGACCAGCCGCATGCCGCCATCGAAGGCGCCAACCAGGGCGAGATCGTCAACCTGACCGACCGCCGCGCCGACGCCTCGCGCAAGGGCCAGTTGAATCTCCTGCAGGATCTCGGACCGGATCGCATTCTGAGGGAGTTCGCCGCGCTCGAACGTGATGTGGCTGTCGCACCGGAGCCCGATCAGCCAATGCTGCCGCACCTGGTCATGCCGGCGCACCACGACGTTCGCGAAAGCGATGTCGTCATGCGTCGTCTTCATGGCAACATGGCTGCGGCTGCCGAGCGTGGCCCCGCCGATTTCTCCGAGCTTCTCCTGGTGCCCGGCGTCGGTGCGCGCACGGTGCGGGCGCTGGCGCTGGTCGCCGAGGTCTTGCATGGCGCGCCATGCCGGTTTTCCGATCCCGGGCGCTTCTCGCTGGCACATGGCGGCAAGGACAGGCATCCATTCCCCGTGCCGCTGAAGGTCTATGACGAGACGATCGGCGTGCTGAAGTCGGCCGTCCACAAGGCCAGGCTCGGTCGCGACGAAGAACTCGGCGCCTTGAAGCGGCTCGACGAGCAGTCGCGGCAGGTCGAACGCTATGTCACCGGCCCCAGTCTGAAGGAAATCGTTGCCGGAGAGTTCGATCAGTCGCATCTGCTCGGCGGCCGCAGCGTGTTCGGCTGGGAGACCGCACCCGAGGCGCCCGCGGATGCCAAGCAAAACAAACAAAAGGGATAATCGGCCCGGATCGCAATTCAGCGGACCAAGTGGTGAAAATCTGACGCTTGATACCCAAAACGAAATACCGATTTCGACCCTTCTCTGCCCTTCTGTCGGAGAAATTGAAGGGAAGCCTTGACCCGTTAACGACCTTCCTGACATCGCGCTTCAACGTCCGCACAGGGGGTGAATGCTGTCATTGTTGCGCAGTCGTGGAGCGACGAGCCACTGAATCACGATCTGCGAGCAGGTAACCGATCGGCCAGCGCCGTGATCACTCGGGGTCGGTTCGACTCGCCGCCGCGGGGACAATGAGACCTTGGCATGCGACATGGCAGATACTGTGGGCTGGACAAATCATGGGCCGGCCGCATTCCGACCCGACTCGGAACTCGAATTGGGACGCTTTGACAAAGCGCACGTGATTTCGTCGCGCGAGATACCAATGTCGTTAAGAATGTCATCCGGTGACCGGCTCAACCCGTCCGTTATCATCCACATAGCTTTTCGCTCGGCGCGAAGGCGGAACCATCCGCGAATGTAGCCAATGGTGCCACTATGAAAACTCGTCCACATCGAAGTCATCTTAATCATCGGCTCGAACACACGGCACGGAACGGCACTGGCGGTATTCACCGCGAGAAGGACCGGTTACGTAGCGTCTGACTCGTCTCAATTCCGAACTTATCGGTCTCGTCCGGCTGGGCGCACCGCGGCGGCAGCGACTGCAACCGCGCCGGCGAGGGTTGAAATGCTGATTGTTTTTCGTAACAGAATTCTGTTTCCTTTCAGCGATGATGGTTCATCAAGCGATCAAGATGACATGCATAGGTTGTGCCGGCCGACAACATAAGGCCAGAACCATCATCTTCTTCTACAAACAATTGCTATGCTAAGTTTACGGTGCGTGAGGTTGCGCTCGAACACAACGAATATATATTTCAAAGCTAATTTTCTAGCTTTAGCAAGCTATATTTTAACGGCAAGCTTGACAAATCCGCCGCTAACCTCTCGGTGCTCCACCCAGGGTGGTCAAGAGACGTTCGGCAAAAGCGGGTTTGCGGGCCAGGGCCGCTTCGGAGCGGCGGCGGATGCTTCGTTCCTTCTCTCACCGCTTGCGCATGGGCGTTTGTCGCTACGCAATCGGCCTGCGTTGTGCTATACTTTTTGTTTGGCTTCCTTCGACGGGATGGAGAGATGTTCGCCCTGTCAACCTTGACGCGGAGAAGCATTGGCGTTGCTCTTGTCGGTTGCGCTTTCCTCGCGTCGGCTGCCATGGGAGCGGGAGATACTGAAGATGTCGCGATGGGAATCCGACTTGCGGAATTGCTTCGCGCGGGGCGAAGCGTTGTCTCCAACTATCAGACACTAATCAACGATCCAGCACTTGGCGACAAGCACCTCGACAGCGAGCGGTTTGCGAGGGAGGCCATCGCCGTTTACTCAAAAAACACCGGCCAGAACCCGTTTTCCGGCGAATTGACCAATCGCGACCGGCGTCTGCTTGAGGCCCAGATTGGGGCTATGCGGGAGGTGGTGGACGAGCAGCAAGATGACATCAACCGCGCTGGGATCGGGTTCAAGGGCTTCGTGCCGGCCGTTTTCGCGCGTCTGTTGAATGAGAAATTCGCTGCCAAGGTTGGCAACGAAGCTCTGGTGCGCGTGACAGCGCCCGAGCAACTCGTGCGCAACCGCAAATCTCTTCCGGACGCTTGGGAAGCCAGCATCATCGTAAGCGTCTTTTCAGATCCGAAGAGAGCAAAGGGCGAAGCCTACACGGATGTGACCGAGGTGGAGGGACGCCCGGCATTTCGAATGCTCCTGCCCGAATACTATACGGAGTCGTGCCTTTCCTGCCACGGCGAGCCGAAGGGCGAGATCGACATAACTGGATATCCCAAGGAGGGCGGAAAAGCCGGCGATTTGGGGGGCGCAATCAGCATCGTCTTGTTCAAATGAGCGTCCTGGAACAGACACCCCACGAGGTGGAAGCCATACCGGCGCCGTCGAAATCCCTGGGACGTCGCCTTGCCAGTCTGCCGATCGCGGCCCGCGTAGCTGCACTGACAGCGGCCGGCCTCATTAGTCTCATCGTATCTTCCATCCTTCTCACGCAGGCGCTTTATCGCAGTGCCGACCGCACCGCAGACACTAAGGCATTGTTCGATCTCGCGGCGAATGCGGCTGCGGCGCACGTGACCTTCGGCGAATTGCGATACTGGCTCACCGATTTGTCGGTCAGCTTGCTAATGAACTCCCAGCGGAATGCCGAGCAGGCGCGTGAGCGACTGCTGAACCAACTGGACGGCCTTTCGAAATCATCCCCCGATGCAGTGAGGGAAATCCGTGTCGAGATCGATGACTATGTCAAAAGGGCACTAGAGGCGGCGGACAGCTATACTCAGGATAACCGCATCATTGGAAACGCTCTCCTGGCGGAGGCGCGAACCCACAGCACGAATGTCGATGCCGCCCTTAACGAACTTGTCGAGGAAGTGAGCGCCGAGGCAGAAGCTGCTCGCAACGAGGCTGTAAGGCTAGCCCAGAAAACCGCGACTACCGCTGCCATTCTGGTGGTCATCGTGCTGTTGATTGGGTCGCTTCTTACAATCCTTGTTCTTCGCTCGATCATTGGCCCGTTACGGCGGCTGAACCGGGTCATCGGCGAACTGACGCAAGGACGCTACGATATTGAAATACCGATTGAGGGAGGCGACGAACTCGGCGCAATGTCGCGGACGCTTCGACTTTTTCGCGCGGGCGCGATTGAAAAGAAACGACTGGAAGACGAGGCGGAGCAGCAAAGACGGACGATCGCAGCGGCGCTTGAGGCAATTTCTGACGGATTTGTCCTATTCGATCCGCAGGACAGGGTCATCCTGGCCAACAGCAAATTTTGCGAATTCTTCCCTGACCATGCGCGAGCTTCTCTTCCTGGGCAAAGCTTTCAAGAAATCTTGGAGCAACGCCTGGCGGGCGGGCAAGTCGACCTTGCGGGCGCGTCGCCGGAGGAGTGGATTGCCCAGCGGTTACACATCCACAAGGACCCGGCGGGCTTCGTCTGTGAGGATCGCTTCGGCGACAGATGGGTTCGCGTAAGCAGGCGAAAAACGCCTGACGGCGGCGCGGTCGCCGTTTACACCGACATCACGGAATTGAAACAGAGACAAGACGAACTCGAGCGCGCCAAGAGCCGTGCTGAATCGACGAATGAAGCCAAGAGCCGCTTCGTCGCATCCGTCAGCCACGAACTGCGTACGCCGCTGAACGCGATTATTGGCTACAGCGAGATGCTGATCGAAGATGCGAGCGACCAGCACATGGTGGAATTCGTTCCGGAACTGGAGAAGATCGCCGCGGCTGGTCGCCATCTCCTGGCGCTCATCAACGACATCCTCGACTTGTCAAAGATCGAGGCGAACAAGATGGAAATTTTCTTGGAAACGTTCGTCGTCGCCGATTTGATGCGCGACGTCCAGGCCACAGTCGCGCCTCTGATGGCGAAAAACCGAAACGGTTTCGTACTGGACCTCGACGACGACCTCGGGAAAATGCATTCGGATCAGACGAAGTTGCGTCAGAACCTGTTTAACCTGCTCAGCAACGCCGCCAAGTTTACCGAAGGGGGTCGTGTAACACTCACGGTGCGTCGCGACAGACGACCAAGGGGCGATTGGCTGATATTCAAAGTGTCCGACACCGGGATCGGGATGACGCCGGAGCAGCAGGAACGGCTCTTCGACGCTTTCACGCAGGCGGACGCATCCACCACTCGCAACTATGGCGGAACGGGGCTTGGCCTCAGCATAACCCGGAGTTTTAGCCGAATGATCGGAGGCGTTGTAAAGGTCGAGAGCGAACTCGGAAAAGGCTCGACCTTCACAATGGAGATTCCAGCCGAGTTCAAAAAAGAATCTGGCGAGCAACACCCCTCCGAAGCTGTGCCGTTGTCGCCACGAGACAAGGCGGTTCTGATCATAGATGATGAACCAGCCGCCCGAACCGTCATCGCCAGGGCCTTGGCGGAGGCGGGATTGGCATCGTTCGAAGCAGCAAGCGGCGAGGAAGGAATAGCCTCTGCTCGAGCGCATCGCCCCGCGGCGATCATTCTCGACATCATCATGCCGCATCAGGACGGCTGGTCAGTGCTGCGATCTCTGAAGAACGATAGGGAGCTTTGCGAGATTCCTGTGATCCTTGCGACGATACTTGCAGATCGCGAACTCGGCCTCTCACTCGGGGCGGTTGAATACCTGACGAAGCCGATCGACACCGAGAAGCTGATTCAAACAATTGAGGCTTGCGGCGGTGGCAACCGCGATGTGCTTGTAATTGATGACGACCAAGCCTCCCGCGATTTCCTTCGGCGTATCCTGATCAAGAAGGATTGGCGGGTTCACGAGGCAAGCGACGGCGCGCGCGGACTTGGCCTGATGAAACGGTTGTTGCCGCGCCTGGTGGTGCTTGATCTGCTGATGCCCGAAATGGACGGGTTTCAGACATTGAGTGAGATGCAGCAGACGCCCGAACTGCAGAACATTCCGGTGGTCGTAGTTACCTCGAAAGATCTGTCGATGAACGAGCTCGAATGGCTCCGCGATAGGGCGGTTGCCGTTGTGACCAAGGGCGCGAACAGCAGGTCTCAATTGGTCAAGGCGCTCGAACGCCAGATTTCCGCGGCCGAGTAGGTTGGCCCGGCATCTCAGTTCGTTGACCCATCGTTAGAAGAGGCCGAAGATGACGAGAATCCTTCTGGTGGAAGACAACGAAATGAATCGCGACATGCTCTCGCGGCGGTTGTCGCGGCGTGGGTTCGAAGTGCTTATTGCGGAAAACGGACAATCCGGCGTGGAACTAACCATTTCGGAAAGACCGGATCTGATCCTTATGGATATGAGCCTGCCCGTGATGGACGGATGGGAGGCGACACGGCGGATCAAGGCTGATCCGGCCACCTCGGGGATCCCTATAATCGCGCTTTCTGCGCATGCTATGACCAGCGATCGGGAATTGGCGCTTGAGGCCGGCTGCGATGACTACGACAGCAAGCCGGTGGACCTGCCGAGGCTTGTCCAGAAAATCGAACAATTGCTTGCCGCAAATCCGTGAGCCGCCGAGTCGGCGGATTGGAGACATGACTGCCAACGAGTTCCAACGCCACGCAATAGCCGCCCATCTGGCGCAGCGGCTTGCTGGACCGGCACGGGCAATCTCGGGATTTCAGGAACTGCTGCTAGAACAGGTGCAGAACCATAGTCTGGTGCACATCACTCCAGATCTTGAGAGGGTCGGCGCCGCTGCCCGGCAATTGAACAGCCTCATCGACAGCTTGATCCATGGCAAAGCCGACTGTCCGGACCATGCAGGGCGCGAGATCGAGGCGAAACTGCGCCACGATTTGCGAACACCACTCAACGCGATTATCGGCTACTCCGAAATGATCCTTGAAGAAGCCGAAGAATTGCACGAACACGCATTGGACGAAGATGTCAGGGTGATGCTCGCGGCTGCGGCCGAGCTGTTGGCGCATGTCGATGCAATTGCCGGCCTATCGCGCGCCAGCGACAACGAAGCGCTGTGGACGACGGATCAGGCAGAGATCGATGCAGCAGGGCTTGAAAGGGCGCTCGGCAAGACGGAGCACGATGCATTCTCAGGACGCAGCGGTAGAATACTTGTCGTCGACGACATCGGCAGTAACCGCGATCTTCTCTCGCGCCGCTTGCTGCACGACGGTCATCAGGTAGTCACTGCCGAGTCAGGCCTGTCCGCGCTGACCCGCCTTGCGGAATATGAATTCGACCTTGTTCTGTTGGACATACTGATGCCGGACATGAACGGCATCGAGGTGCTCTCGCGATTGAAAGCTGAGCGCCGGTGGCGGCACATCCCCGTCATTATGATCTCGGGGCTGAACGAAGTCGACGCCGTGGTCCGCTGCATCGAGGCGGGAGCCGACGACTACTTGCTTAAACCATTCAATCCGGTCCTGTTGCGCGCCCGGATCAACTCCAGTCTGGAGAAAAAGCGTTGGCGCGACCGCGAGCACCAGTATCTTCAGCGGATAGAGGCGGAAAAGCGGCGGGCCGACTCGCTTCTACATGCCGTCCTGCCCGGTCAAATCGTTGCGCGGCTGCAAGGGGGCGAGGAGATCATTGCGGACCGGTTCGAGGAAGTGACCATCCTTTTTGCCGATATTGTCGGATTCTCGCCTATCGCAGCGAAATTGCCGGCATCCGACCTTATCAAGCGCCTCGACCGGATGTTCAGCATGTTCGACGCGCTGGCGGAGAAGCATTCCGTGGAGAAGATCAAGACAATCGGAGACGCGTATATGGCCGCTTGTGGTCTTCCGGAGCCGGCGGCCGATCACGCCGACAGGACCGTGGCGCTGGGAAAGTCCATGCTGGACTCGTTGAGGCTCTTGGCGTCGGGCAGCGATAGTTTTCGCGTCCGAATCGGCGTACACACCGGACCGGTGATCGCCGGTCTGATCGGCCGACATCGGTTCGTCTATGATGTCTGGGGCGAAACCGTGAACATCGCAAGCCGGCTCGAATCCCAGGGCGTAGCCGACCGCATGCAAATCTCGGAGGCAACCAGACGCGCTTTGCACGACTCTTGGGAGCTAGAACCGCGCTGCACTGTGGAACTGAGAGGCGTCGGCACGATGGAAACCTATCTCGTTCGACACTGATGTCTGATTTCCTCAAAGCGACGCGTAAGCGAGTAGCTTACGGCACCGGCGTTGAGAGGCTATCACTACCATAGGCATTCGCGAATCGAAGAGCAGATTAACCAGCGTCCGTGTCATCATCAGCATGACTGGGTTAGGCTCGGCGGACTTGGCTACCACCACCCGTCCCATCCATATCGAATTTAGGTCATGGATTGCTGGCGAGACTGGAGGCCTATGTCGAGACGGGCTTTCTGTGCTTCCGCCGCATCTCCAAGCGGAAGTTCATCCATCTGTGATGGTCGAGAATAACGCCAGAGCTATCGCGACACGGGTGCTGATCTATGTGGCACCATACGTCCGGAACGTGTCCGAAGACGCGACCTCCATAGCGATGGCCGCGCAAGTCCGATTATGGCGCTCTCTGCTCGTTCAGGAGGCTAAACGAACTACGGCTTCCCACCCAAAGCGGTTGTCTAACCTCGGGGACCAAGCGTCAGGTTTTCACCACTAGCCTGATCCGCGCTTGGCTTCAGGCATCCAGATCGATCAAGGCGATGCCGAGTTCCGGGCGCTTTCTGCGGCGCAGATGACCAGGCGTTTCCACCAAAGTGACTTCGAGTGTCGGCCGAACGATGCCATCGAGCAGATGTCCGCCCCGCGTGCTGCCGTCGCGCAATCCGAGCACCGCGTGGACATGAAGGCTGGGCCTGCCGTCGTCGCCGATCGCAACGTCGCCGATCGCGCTGAGCACCTCGCACTGTTCCAGCACCGGGATTCTCCGATAAGTTTTTTCCTCGATGTCGAACCAGCCGACAGTCGCCTTTTCGAAGGCGCCGAGCGCGGTCAGCGAGGCGCCGCCAATATCGTGATCGACAGCGAAAGATGTGAGCGCCGCGAACGCTTCCTCGCCGGGATCAAGCACCACAACGAACGTCCTTTGTCCGGCGCTTTCGGCGACGAGCTGCGATTTCATGATTTCACTCCAGACGCTGTGTGGCTTTGGGTTGTCATTCGATCGAGAGGTTGAACGGAAAGCTGGCTCGCGAGTTCCCAACAGGTTCGGCTTGGCTTTGAACATCGCAGCGCCGTTCGGCTGTGGCGAAGATGCAGCGGTCCGGAACAAGATTGTCCAGGAAACATTGTTCCCGCAGGCTATCTCTGAGGAGCGGACGTGGCGCCAACCGAGATCATCGTCAGGCATGCGCTAACGCCGCGTGAGTTCTGGATTGGTCTTGGCCGTGCCTTTGCCGGAGCGTTGATCTTCGCCGCCCCGGTGCTGATGACCATGGAGGCCTGGGCGCTGGGCTTTCACCTTCACCCACTGCGGCTCGCCCTGTTCCTCGCTGTCACTTTGCCAATGCTGGTGCTGCTGCACAAGTACGGAGGCTTTCGCGACACGGTGGCGCTGCGCGACCGCATCGCCGATGCTTTTGTGGCGATACTTGTGGCCGCTGTGGCGGCTACGGCGGTGTTGTTTATTTTCGGCATCGTGACCGCCGAAATGCCGCTGCGGGAGGTGATTGGCAAAATTGCGGTGCAGGTTGTCCCAGGCAGCCTCGGGGCGTCCTTGGCACGCGCTCAGCTCGGCCCGAGTTTGTTGGAGGAGGAGGACATTCCCGAGCCCGGCTACACCGGAGAGCTGTTCCTGATGGTGGTCGGAGCGTTATTTCTATCGGTGAACATCGCACCGACGGAAGAGGTCGTCCTCATCGCCTACAAGATGGAGCCCTGGCAGGAAATCGCCCTGGTGGTGGTCACCCTCGCTCTCATGCACGCCTTCGTCTATGAGTTCGAATTCCGCGGCTCGCACAGTCCCGAGCCAGGCGCTGGATTCGTCAGCATCTTCTTTCGCTATGCGATCGTCGGCTATGTCCTGGTGATGCTTGTGAACCTCTACATCTTGTGGACCTTCGGCAGGACCGATGGCGCCGGCTTTTCGGAGACACTCAGTGCAGTCGTGGTTCTGTCGTTTCCTGGCGCGCTCGGGGCGGCGGTTGCGAGGCTCATTCTGTGACAAGGAACCCCGCAAAAGGCGACAAGCAACAGCAGTCCGACAACAAAGCAAAGGCACGCAAACCCGGGACTTCGGTCACGGAGTGGGTCGTGGCGGGCATAAGCTCCGTAGTCCTGCTTGCCGTGCTCGGTTATCTTGTCGTCGATGGCGTGAGCACGCGCGATGGGACCGCCCGGATCGTTGTGCTGCCGCTTGGCGTCGCGGTCACCGAGGGGGGCTACGTGGTCGAGTTCGCCGCTGCAAACAGGGCGGGGAAATCAGTTGCTGCTGTCGAGATCAAAGGTGAGCTCCGCAACGGCGATGAGGTCGTCGAGGATAGCAGCGCTACGCTTGACTATGTCCCACAGAATTCCCAACGGAAGGGCGCGTTGATCTTTCGTCGCGATCCCGAGGCCTATGACCTGCGCCTCTTTGCCATTGGATATAGTGAACCCTGACCAGTCAAAACGCCATGGATGAAAGGCAACTCGGCGTGGATGACGCGGTCAAACGGCCACTGCTTCGCCCTGCTGTAAAAGCGACATGGCTGCAGAGAACCAACATGGCCCGTGCCTCCGAGAAAGAGGTGCGTGGGCGATCCTTTTCGCACCCTATTCCCCTCTATTCCTCCGGGGCAGTGGCAGGAGCCGTATAACGGCGACGTACTGCGTCCAGAACGTGCTTGCGGCTTTCCTGCGCCGAGAGCATTTCGTCCCTTTCCGCCTCGGCGGTCTCGCGCGCCAGGTCCTTGTCCCTGATCTGTCGGCGAAACCATTCGGAATAGTCGCCGGCGCGCAGGTGATGCTCCCAGGTTCTGTCGTCGATGCCCTCGGCAATCTGAGCGAAGATCATCAGGTTGTGGGCCCGGAGGTTCATCGCGTTGTCGGGACCTCTGAAATAGAAGCTGCCGGCCTCGTCGAGTTGACCTTCTGCATATTTGCGGCTGTGACGCTTGAGCGACTGGCGCGGCTCGATCGCTTTGACCATGGCAATTTTCTTGCGGGCTTGCGGCCGCCAGAAGAGCACACGCTCGCCTTTTGGCGAGGGAATATCCTTTGGCGGCTTGGTGTCCGTCTCCTGACAAAAGGCCTTGATGACATTCTTGGCCTTGGGACCGAGCGCAATGACGGCAGTGACCAGACGCAGGGCGTCGGTCGAGATCGCTTCCGGATGAACGGTGATCAGGACAGTGCCCGGCAATTCCAACGACAGAATGGCGCGCGTGTCGTCGCGCCTCTTGGGCAGAAGATGATGCGCCTCGTCAATGACCAGCCAATGCGGCCTCGCCGTACGGTAGCGGAAATTGCCAAGACCGGGGAGCAGGTCGGCAAAGAAGCCTGGCCGCTCGTTGACCCGCAACGCCAGCCCGTTGACGACCACATTGGTGTCGGGCTTTTCGACCAGGTCGAGCACTTGTTCCTTTGTCGGTTCGCTTGAGGCATCGCCTACCCGGACGGCGCCTTCGAGGCCATCATAGTCGCCTTCCGGATCGAAAACGCAGAATTGAAATCCGTTCTCGACGAAGCGTTCCGTCAGCGCGGTGGCCAAGGTGGATTTGCCGATGCCGGAGCTTCCGGCGATCAGAACCGTGTCGGTCGGCGTCAGATAGACTTCGTCGCCGCCGACCGAACCGAGAAGGATGCCGTCACGGGCTTTTCGGACAAATTCCCGATCACGCTTTACCAACTTTTCGATCAGTTCCTCGACGCCCTTTCCACGTGCGCCGCGCGTTACAAGATCCGCTGTATCCTTGACCGCCGCAAGGGCGTTCTCGACAGCGACGCTGCAGCCGCAGGCCCGCAGGAACGCGTGATCGTTTTCAGCATCGCCAATACCGACCACATTGTGTGGCGACAGCTTGAGGTCCTCAAGTGCGGCTGCCAGCCCGGCTGCCTTGTTGATGCCGGTGGGCAGCACCATCACCGCGCCCTTGTTGAAGATGATTTCCAGCTCCAGCCCGAGTTCCTTGATGACCTCAAGAACTGTTGCCTGGTGTGGTTCCCAGGTCGCGACGATCGACCGTCCGACTGAAAGCGGCTTGACGCCGCGTTTCTTCAAACTGGCAACAAATTTCGGTGCCGGTGCCGGTGAGATCGCACGTTCTTCCTCGCTGGCAGGCGTGTAGATCAACGCCCCATTTTCGGCGACGACCTTGTCGAACACGCCGAGTTCGGGAAAAACCCGCTTGAGGTCGGGCAGTTCGCGGCCAGTGACGAGGATGAGCTTGCGGCCACTTTTCTTGAACCGTTCGAGGGCTGCAAGCGTCTTTTCGACTACGATCCCATCATGCGCCAGCGTGCCGTCATAGTCCGTCGCCAAGGCAATGAAATACATCTGTCGACCATTTCATATCTAAGATCGCCGCTACCTCCGCCACAGGCGAGAGGTCCACGATGATCGAGGCAGTGCGGGCGACACGTTCTCAGTAGCCGCCGATGATCGGCAATATCTCGCCGGTGATGTAGCTTGAACAATGCGGCGAGGCGAGGAACACATAGGCCGGCGCGATTTCCTCCGGTTGCGCCGGCCGTTTCATCGGCGTGTCTGCGCCAAATTTCGAGACGTCGCCGGCTTGCTTGTCCGACGGGTTGAGCGGGGTCCACACCGGGCCTGGCGCCACGCAGTTCACCCGAATTCCCTTTTCGATGAGGTTTCCGGACAGCGCGCGCGTGAAGGCATGAATGCCGCCCTTGGTCATCGAATAGTCGACCAGCTGCTTCGAGCCCTCGATGCCGGTTATGGAGCCGCTGTTGATGATCGCCGAACCAGGCTTCATATGCGGAACGGCCTCCTGCGCCATGTGGAAATAGCCGTAGAGGTTGGTCTTCAGCGTCGTGTCGAAATGCTCCTCGGTCAGCTCACTGAAGTCGCTGGAATGGACCTGGAAAGCGGCGTTGTTGACCAGCACGTCGATCCGGCCAAATTCCTTCACCACCCTAGTCACAGCCTTGTGGCAGTGGTCGCGTTCGCTGACGTTGGCCTTGACCAGCGTGCAGCGCCGGCCCTCGGCTTCGACGGCCCTCTTCGTTTCTTCAGCATCCTTGTCCTCGCACAGATAGACGATCGCCACATCGGCGCCTTCGCGCGCATAGAGCACGGCCACGGCTCGGCCGATGCCGGAATCGCCGCCGGTGATGACGGCCACTTTGCCGTCCAGCTTTTTTGATCCGATATAGAATGGCGCGTCGTAAAGCGGCGCCGGCTCTATCGCCCATTCATGCCCTGGCTTCGGCTGGTGCTGCTCGGGAAAGGGTGGCTCGGGATATTTGCGTGCTCCGGCCTGCATGGCGCCTTGTTGCTTGCCGTTGCCCTTCGTTTTGTCCTTGGCGTCGATGCCGCGCTGGATGTGGCGTTGCTTGGCGGCCTCGCCGGCGATTTCCGATTTCATCTGCATGGCTGTCTCCTTGGCTTGGAGAACGAACAACGCATGTCCGGCGAAAAAGTTTACGCGACGGCGTCATTCCTTCGGCAACAAATCCAAACGCCAGGAAATCGACGGCGTGTACTGCGCAACTGGCAACAAATGACGCGGCCGGACGTTTGGGCACAAGCGGTGTCCGAGAACCTGAAGGCGCGCTGGCCAAGCAGAAGGTATTCCGAGACTGGTGACCTGACGATTTCCCGCTTCTCGGCCGTACAGGCGATCTTCTGGATCGCGCCAAGGGAGAGGAAAATGGCTGAAGATCATGCCAAACCAACCGGGCCGGATCTGGTCGAGGGTATCGCGTTATCCGATCTTGCCGACGGCGGAAAGCTTCTCGGCCATTGCGGCGATGAGCCGGTGCTGCTGGTGCGCCGCGGGGCCGAGATCTTCGCCATCGGCGCGACATGCACACATTATGGCGGGCCGCTCGTCGACGGTCTTGTGGCGGAAGACACCGTCCGGTGTCCCTGGCATCACGCGTGTTTTGATTTGCGTACAGGCGAGGCCTTGCGCGCCCCTGCTTTCAGTCCACTCGCGTGCTGGTCGGTGGAACAACGCGATGATCGGATAGTCGTGGGCGAGAAACGCAAGCGGACGGTGTCCAAGCCGCGCCCTGGCGGTTCCAGCCAGGCTCCCGAAAAAATCGTCATTGTCGGTGGCGGCGCCGCAGGTTTCGCGGCGGCAGAAACACTGCGGCGCGAACATTATCAAGGCAGCATTGTCATGCTCAGCAACGACGAAGCGCCGCCGGTTGATCGGCCCAATCTTTCCAAGGACTACCTCGCCGGCAAAGCACCGGAGGATTGGATTCCGCTGCGCCGAGAAAGCTTCTATTCGAAGAACGGCATCGACCTGCGCCTCAATGCGGATGTCGCCAGCATCGATACGCGTTCTGGCGAGGTTGTGCTCGCGGACGGGGCCCGGACTGCCTACGACAGGCTACTCCTGGCGACCGGAGCCGAACCGGTTCGCCTGACCATACAAGGCGCCGACCAGCCACATGTTCACACGCTGCGCTCGTTCGCAGACTGCAAGGCGATCATCGAACCAGCCACGACTGCGCGCCGCGCCGTCGTGCTTGGCGCCAGTTTCATTGGCCTGGAGGTTGCCGCGGCGCTGCGGTCGCGCTCGATCGAAGTTCATGTCGTGGCGCCGGAAAAACGGCCCATGGAACGGATCATGGGCCCGCAAATGGCCGACTTCATCCGCGCCCTGCATGAGGAGAATGGTGTCGTATTCCATCTCGAGGACACTGCGAGCAGCATCGACGCCAGCGAGGTGAAACTCAGCGGTGGCGATACGTTGGCGGCGGATCTCGTCGTCGCCGGCATCGGCGTGCGACCGCGGATAGGGCTTGCCGAAACGGCGGGGCTCACCCTTGACTGCGGTGTCGTCGTAAACGCCTTTTTGGAGACGAGCGCACCAGGCATCTTCGCGGCCGGCGACATTGCGCGGTGGCCGGATCCTCACAGTGGCGAAAATATTCGGGTCGAGCATTGGGTGGTTGCCGAGCGGCAGGGGCAAACCGCGGCCCTCAACATGCTCGGCCATCGCCAGAAGTTCGTCGCCGTGCCGTTCTTCTGGAGCCAGCACTACGATGTTCCCATCAACTATGTCGGCCATGCCGTGCAATGGGACGAGATCGCGATCGATGGCGACATCGTTGCCAGGGATTGCCTGCTCCGCTTCAAGCGCGAAGGGCGCACGCTGGCTGTCGCTTCGATCTTTCGCGACATCGAAAGTCTGGGGGCCGAGGTGGAAATGGAGCGCCAGACGACCTAGCCCGGATATCTCGAGCGAAGCGCACGCTGTACGGCCGGTTCAGTCCCGGCGCGCAAGGATCCAGTCGGTCGCCACCGCGAGATCTGCGACGGTTGCGGTCGGGCGCGGATCAAACCGTTTCTCGTCGCCCTGCCGGTATTTGCCTGTCCGCACCAGCAAGGCGCGCGACAGTCCGGCGCGCAGCGCGCCAGCTATGTCGGCCTCGGCGTCGTCGCCGACCATGATCGCCTGGTCTGGCGGACAGTCCATGCTTGCCAGCGCCGACAGAAAGAATTCCGACGACGGCTTGCCGAGAACGGTTGCGCGTTTCAGCGAGGCAAATTCCAATGCCGCGACGAATGGCCCGGCATCGAGGCTGAGCTCGCCGTCGGTATCCCGAAACGTCCGGTTGGTGGCAAGGGCCAGCAATTCGGCCCCGGCGCTCAGCTCGCGGAACGCGTCATTCAACGCCGCATAGGTGAAGGCGTCTCCGACATCGCCGACGATGACGGCGCGCTTGTCGCGATCCGGCAGTTCGCAAAAGTCCGGCGCAAGGCCGGGGTGAATCAGCAAATATGGCGCTCGGCCATTGCGAAGCAGCCAATCGCGTGCAGCGTGCGCCGGGGTGAAAACATCTGCCCTGGTAACGGTGAGTCCCATCGCCTGCAGACGTTCGAGAACGCTCTGTTTCGACGAGCGCGTGGTATTGCTTATGAAGCGTATGGCCAAGCCGGCCTGGCGCAAACGCGTGACGGCGTCGATCCCGCCTGGTATGGCGGTCTCGCCATCATAGATGACGCCTGCGAGGTCCAGCAGTACACCTCTTGTCATCGGTCCAGCATGACCACGAGTCTGTCAGGCGTCAAATCCGGAACAGGCCATGGTTGTTCCCCTTGGATCAGGGGGCAGGCACATGCGATAGCCGAGGTCACTGCCACCATTCGGGAAAGGTCATGCGTGCGGCCTCGGCCAGCGTCGCGATCGCCTCGTCGGGGACCGAGCTGTAAGGCCAGAGCAGTCGCGGGCCAAGCGGCGCCCAGCCGCCGGCCGCCGCCATCGCTTTGTCGAGCGCCGCATCGCTGACGTCATAGCGAGCGCGAAAAGGCAGTACGTGGGTGGCGAGAAAGGCCTGGATGCGCGTCTCGACCTCGGCAGCGGCCGCCGCGTCGGTGCGGATCGTCTGCCACCACATTACCGCGCCCTTGGGGTTAAGGCAGGCGACGTTGGAGTAGCTGCCGTGCGCTCCCTGGGCGAATCCCGCCGCCAGCGTATGGCCGGGCACGAAGACCGAAAATCCCGGCAGTTCGCGGCGCATGTCGGCGTACCAGCCGGGGTCGCCGCCCGGCAGCTTGGCGCCGACCAGCGACGGCACCGCTGCACGCAGCCTGGCGATGGCTTCGAGCGTCAGGCGGCGCTTGGCATGCGGTGGATTGTAGAGCACCAGCGGCATGTCGGGCGCGGCCTCGCACAGGCCGCCGACGAAGCGCATGACCTCGCCGTCGCTGGGCGGCCACCAGTCGGGCAAGGTGAATTGCACCGCCGCCGGGCGAAGCGCCGACACCCGCATCAGCCGCTCGCGTGCGACGCGCGGATTGGACTGGCTGATGCCGATCTGGAAGGGCAGGCGCGCGCGGCCGGCAATCGCGGCCATCAGGGCGCAAAGCCGGTCGAACTCGGGCTCGGTCTGGCAGTGGAATTCGCAGGCCGTGCCATTGGAATAGATGCCGTCGACGCCTGATGCGCAGAGCCGGGCGATCGTTTCCTCCGTCGTTTCCCAGTCGATTGCCCCGCGATCGTCAATGGCCAGCATCACCGCGCCCCAGACGCCGCGCGGCACGTGTGCGGGCAAGTGGCTCGGGTGGTCGTCGAGCTCAGCGCGCACCGGCGATCTCGTGCTCGCGGCGCGTTTCGTTCGACGCAAAGGCGGCCTCGATGATGGCGATGATCTTGCGGCCATAGGCGCCGTGGACCGGCACCGGCTTGTCGTCGGCAATGGCATCGCGCATCGCGCTCCATTCGCGCACCAGCGCGGCATGCATCCAGTTCGGCTCGAACGAGCCGGGCAGGTCGGTCCAGGCCTTGTCGCGGCCAAGCATCGTGCCGCGGTCCATGTCGATGCGCAGCGTTGCCTGCTCGCAGACCAGGTCCATGGCGTAGCCGGCCGCCCCATTGCGATAGCCGACGCTCTGCATCTGGCCGAGCCCGCCGCCGGCGAAGCGCAGTCCGAGCAGGGCGGTGTCGTCGGCTTCCTGGTCATGGGACATGGCGCCAAGCATGGCGCTCACCGACACGACGTCGTCATCCATGAGCCAGACGAGGCGGTCGAGCGCATGGATGCCGGCCGTCAACAGCATGCCGCCGCCGGTGGCCTTGCGCAGATGCCAGTCGCGGCGATTGTGCTCCATCCACAGCTTGATGATCCAGCTCGATCCGACGAGCGGCCGGCCGAGCGTTCCTTGCTCAAGCATTTGCCTGGCCGCCATGCAAGGCAGCGCGAAATGCATGAGATGGGCGACTATCAGCTTGACGCCAGCGGCGGCCACGGCGGCGTTGATCGCATCGCAGGCCGCCGCCGTCGGCGCCATCGGTTTTTCCAGCATGACGTGCTTGCCGGCGTTCGCCGCGCCGATCGCCATTTCGGCATGCAGATGGTGAGGACTGGCGATCAGGACAGCGTCGACATCCTTGTCGTCGAGCAGCTTGCGCCAGTCGGTGTAGCCGCGACCACCATGTTCGCTGGTGAAGGCGGCCAGGGCATCGTTATTCCCACGGCACGATGCGACGAGATGCAGGCCCTGCACCTGCTTGATTGCCCTTGCATGGGCGGCGCCGAAATCGCCCGCTCCGATAATGCCTATTCCAATCATCGTCCTGCCTTTTCATACGCGGCGTCGATCAGCGACATCGCCGCAACATAGTCATCGATCGAAGTCGCCGGCGGCGCTTTTCGAACCAGCCGGTCGAGCGTGTCGCTCATGCACAGGCGGTAGCGCGTCGCCGGCAATTCGATCGGCAATTCGATGATAGCGCCATCGTCGAGGGTCGCACAGAAGGCGCGCTCGCCATAGTCGATGACGGTCGCATTCTCACTAACGATACGCCATTCAAAATCGCCGCCGGGGCGCATCGAAGCAAAAGTGTATCCGGCCTCGACGACGAACAATGCTCCGGCAGCGTCTTCCAGTACAAGCAGCGCATGGTCCTCGACCGGGGCACGGTGAATGCGGTTCTCGATCGAAACGGTTTTTAGCCTGAGTGCGCCGGTTGCCAGGCCGAGCGCGGCGTCAACGCCGTGTATGCCGAGGTTCCTCAGCGCGCCGCCGCCACCGATCGCCGGATCCACCACCCAGGCGACGCCGTCGGCGGCATAGCGCTGCGGCGGGCCATTGACCAGCCGGAACTGGCAATGCGCAACCGCACCGGCGCGGCCTTGGCTGCGCAGCCGTTCAAAGGCAGTGGCGGCCGGCCCAAAGCGGTTGGGCAGGGGAACGCTGACAAAGGCCTGGTGCTGCCTCGCCAACTCGCTGAGCGCGGCCAACGCTGCGGTGCTGCTGGCCGCCGGCTTTTCCAGGATCAGCGGTATGCCGGCTTCGATGACGGCACGCGCCCGCGCCGGCACCGCCGAAGGGTGTCCCATCAGCAGGATCGCGTCCGGCGGGCTGGAGAGGATTTTCGCAAAGTCGGCGATGAACGGCAAATGCTGGCGCGTCGCGAAGGCGGGCGCATGCTGCGCGTCCTCATCCCAGATGCCGGCAATCTCGGCGCCGCAAAAACGTGCAGCGTCGAGATGCATTTCGGCGTGCCAATGGCTTGAGCCGGCCAGGACGATCTTCATTCAGGTGACGAATCCTCTTACTTGCAGGATATCCTACAAGTCGCTATGCTACAAGCATCGACCGCTTTGCGACGCGCCATCGGCCGCAATTGCAGCGGCGCTGGGAGAAAAATGCCGGAACCCAAGTTGAGCTCGGAACCCAAGTTGAACCGGGACCAAAAATCGATCGAACCGCTGGCCCGACCGCCGCTGCTTCACGTCAGCGTGCAGGAGAGCCTGAGGAAATATATCCAGAGCAACCAGCTCAAGGCGGGGGACCCCTTGCCTCCGGAGACCTTCCTGGCGCAGCGGCTCGGCGTCGGCCGCAACTCGGTGCGCGAAGCGATCAAGGCGCTGGAGTCGATCGGCATTCTGGAGACGCGTCGCGGCGTCGGCGTGTTCGTCAAGGAATTCTCGTTCAAGCCGTTGCTGGATAATCTGGCATACGGCCTGCAGGATTCGCTGCGCGACGTCGAGGAACTGCGCGAGATCCGCCGCGTCCTTGAGACCGGCCTGATCGCAAAAACCATCGAGATGATCAGCGCCGAAGAGATCGCCGCGCTGCGCCAGCTGACCGAAAGCATGCGGCGGCGCGCCGAGCGCCAGGAAAGCTTTGCCGAAGAGGACCAGCAATTCCACCAGTTGCTGTTCCGCTGCCAGAACAATCACATGTTGAGCGCGCTGATCGACATCTTCTGGGTGGCGTTCAACAAGGCCTCGAATTTCACCAGCCTCGACAATCCGACGCCGCTCGCGACCTGGCGCGACCATCACGAGATCGTCGAGGCCGTCGCCGCCAAGGATGTCGACCGGGCGCGTCAGCGCCTCGACGACCACTACAGGGGGATTCAGCAAGTGATCGCCAAAAACCGGATTACCTGACCCAACGCCGGACTACCTGACAATGCCAAAAGAGGAAAACCATGCGCATCAAGACCATAGCTCATCATCTGGCCATCACCGGGCTGCTGCTCGGCGGCATTAGCCTTGCCACCAGCGTCCAGGCACAGGGCGCCAAGACCATCACCGGAGGCTTCGATGTCGGCCCCGGCGGCTTTCCCAAGAACTTCAATCCGCTGGCTGCGACCGGGGGCTTTACCTGGCTCAGCACCTATTTTGAACCGCTGGTCATCTACAACGCCGAACTGACCGAGCTCGAAGGCGATCTGGCCAAGGACTACAAGGTCAGCGACGACAAGCTGACCTACACGTTCAACCTTGCCCAGGAGAGCTGGCACGACGGCAGGCCGTTCACGTCCAAGGACGTCAAATTCACGCTTGAGCTCGCCAGGAACAAGGCGTCCGGCAGCCTGTTTGCCGCGCGCCTTGGCGACATCGCGTCGGTCGACGCGCCGGACGATCGCACCGTGGTTGTCAAATTGTCGAAGCCCAACGGCTCCTTCCTGTCGATTCTCTCGCAGGTGATGATCCTGCCGGAGCATGCCCTGGCCGCGATGCCGCCGGAAACGCTGGCCACGAGCACCTGGTGGTCCACCACGCCGGTCGGCACCGGCCCCTTCAAGTTCAAGCGCTATGTCAGCGACCAATATGTCGAACTGGCCGCGGATGACGACTATCGCGGCGGCAAGCCGAAGGTCGACGTGCTCATCAACAGGTATTTCGAGAGCCCGGCGGCGGCCGTTGCGGCGCTGCGCGCCGGCGAAATCCAGTTCACCTATGTCGAGCCCGACGATGCGGTAACCTTCAAGAGCGACAGCAATTTCAAGGTAATCGAGGGCGCCTCCTATGTGGTCAACTACATCGGCCTCAACCAGAAGGTTGAGCTCTTTAAGGATGTTCGCGTGCGCCAGGCGATCATGTACGCGATCGATCGCAATGCCATCATCGAGAGCCTCTATGGCGGCGCGGCCAAACCGGCCAATTGCGGCTACGTCGCGCCGCACCTGCTTCCCGAAGGTCTCGAACGATATGCCTATGATCCGGCCAAGGCCAAGGCTCTGCTTGCCGAGGCGGGCTGGGACAAGATCAACGGCGACAAGCCGATCACCTTGCTGACCTATTACGGCTCGCCGCAAGCCGCCAACGTGATGTCTGCCATCCAGTCGATGCTGGCCGAGGTCGGGATCAATGTGGTGCCGCGCGTCGTCGATACGCCGACTTATAACGGTATCGTCTACAAGGAAGGCACGCCGGACTGGAACGCGTTTGCGATGGTCTATGCCGGCCTGCAGAACGGTCCCAATCCGGCCGGCATCAGCCCGGGTCTCAACAAGTCCCAGATTCCGCCGGCAGGCTTCAACACCATGCGCATCGAGTTCGATGATCTCAGCGCCGCGTTGGACGCTGCGCTCGCCCAGACCGATCCGGCCAAGATCGATCAATCCTGGCAGCAAGTCTGCAAGGTGATGAACAAGGATCTGCCCTGGGCGACGTTATGGGTGGCCAACCGCTATGGCGTAGCCTCCAACAAGCTACGTGACTTTGTCTGGACGCCGGCGCCGGGCGGCGGTCCTTATGCGGCTCACCCCGAACGCTGGGACATCCAGTAAAACGGCTGGCGGGCCATTCCGGCCCGCCAATGATACGGGCCGGCACGATGCCGGCTCCGCTCACCATCGCCACGGACAGCCAATGCTGAGTTTCATTGCCCGCCGCAGCGCTACAGGACTGTTGATGCTGGTCGCCCTGAGCGTCCTCATCTTCATCCTTCTGCGGCTGGCGCCCGGCGATCCGATCGATGCCTATATCAATCCGTCCAGCCCGATGACGGCTTCCGACCTCGAAGTCCTGCGCGACCGGCTTGGGCTCGACCAGCCGCTTCCCGTGCAATACCTCGCCTGGCTTCGCGCTGCGCTCGGCGGCGACTTCGGCTATTCGATCCAGCGCAGCGGCGTTGCCGTGCTGCCGCTGGTCATGGAGCGCATCGGCCCGACCGCGCTGTTGATGGGCACCGGCCTGGCCATCGCCATCGTGCTCGGCATTTCCGCCGGCATCTTCAGCGCCGTCCGGCGTAACACGCTGCCCGACATCGCGCTGTCGGTGGTTTCCTTCGTCGGCATCTCCAGCCCGGCGTTTCTGACGGCACTTCTGGGACTGTACTTTTTCTCGGTGCTGCTGCGCTGGGCGCCATCAGGCGGCATGCAGACCGCCGGCGCGCCTTTTTCTGTAGCGGACGTGCTCGCGCACCTGGTCCTGCCCGCCTGCCTGCTGTCCATCGGACACGCCGCGCTGATCATGCGCTACATGCGCGCGTCGCTGCTGGAAGTGCTCAACCAGGACTATGTGCGGACCGCACGTGCCAAGGGCGTGCGCGAATTCTGGGTGATCATCAAGCATGCAACCCGCAATGCGCTTTTACCGGTCATCACCCTGATCGGGTCGACGGTCGGCATAGCGATCGGCGGCGCCATCTTCCTCGAAAGCGTGTTCAACTGGCCGGGCATGGGCCTGCTGCTGGTCAACGCCGTCGGCACAAGGGACTACCCGGTGATCATGGGCGCCACTCTGGTAATCGGCATCTGCGTCATTCTGGTCAATCTCCTGACCGATATCGTCTATGCCGTCGTCGACCCGCGCATCCAGGTGTCGTGATGACGATCACCGCACCAGATCCGACAATCGACCCGACAGCCGGGCCGCAAACCAAGGGACCGCTTCGCCGCGCGCTCGGCCGGTTCTTTGAAAATCGTGCCGCGCGCGCCGGTCTGCTTATCGTCGTCCCCATTCTGCTGGCGGTCTCGACCTATTCCCTGTGGTGGCCGTTCAGCCCCAACGCCATCGATCTCAGGGCGATCAACAAGGGGCCGTCCGCCATTCATTGGCTCGGCAGCGACGGCGTCGGCCGCGACGTCATGGCCCGGCTGCTGCAAGGCGGACGGATCTCGCTGCTGGTCGCCGTCTGCTCGGTCGCCATCTCGATCGTCATCGGCTTCTTGGTCGGCGCTGTCGCCAGCTTCGGCGGGCGCCTTGTCGACGGCACGGTGATGCGCTTCGTCGACCTCGCCATGACGCTGCCGCCGGTGATCTTCCTGCTCGTGCTCGCTTCGATCGCCGGCACCGGCATCGCGCCGACCATCCTGGTGATCTCGCTGCTCTCCTGGCCGGTGCTGTCGCGCATGGTGCGCGCCCGGCTGCTCGAGCTGCGCGAGCGTGACTTCGTCGTCGCCGCCCGTGGCATGGGGGCGGGGCTGCCGCATCTCCTGTTCCGCCACGGCCTGCCGAACTGCATCGACATTCTTGTCGTCTACGCCACGCTGCAGATCGCCAATGCCATTCTGCTCGAAGCCGGCCTTTCCTTCCTCGGCCTCGGCATCGCACCGCCCGAAGCCAGTTGGGGCAACATGCTCAATCTCGCCCGCTCCACCGTGGTGCTCGAGCAATACCCCTGGCAATGGATGTTTCCCGGCGCCGTACTCGTGCTCACCGTGCTGGCCATCAACTTCATCGGCGATGGCCTGCGCGATGCATTCGACCCTCGTTCCGATCTCAACTGACCTGAAGGTTTTTGAAAAAATGCCCCTGTTTACCGGTGTCGTGCCACCCGTCGTCACCCCACTCCATTCCGATCTCAGTGTCGATTTTGCATCGTTCACGCGGACCATCGAAAACCTGCTCGACGGCGGCGTTCACGGCCTGTTCGTGCTCGGCTCGACCAGCGAGGTGGTCTTCCATGACGAGGCCGGCCGCCGGGCCATCATCGAGCACGCGGTCAAGGTCAACGATGGCCGCGTTCCGATCTTCGCCGGGGTCATCGACCCGACAACCGATCGCGTCGTCAACCACGCCCTGATCGCCAGATCGGCCGGCGCTGACGCAGTCGTGGTCACCGCGCCGTTCTATGCCCGCACCAGCCAGCCCGAGATCGGCGATCACTTCCGCTACATCAAGGATGCGGTCGACATCCCGATCATCGCCTACGACATCCCGGTCTGCGTCCATGTCAAGCTGGAGCGCCAGACCACCGTCGGCCTGGCCAGCGAGGGCGTTATCGCCGGCATCAAGGATTCCAGCGGTGACGACGGCAATCTGCGTTATGTGCTCAAGGACATGGCCAACGACCCGAATTTTTTCGGCATGACCGGGTCCGAGATCCTGGTCGACAGCGTGCTTGCCATGGGCGCGCATGGGGTCGTGCCGGGCCTCGCCAATGTCGACCCGCACGGCTACGTCAGGCTGTGGAACCTGATGCAGGCGGGTCAGCACGCCGAGGCCCGCCTGGAGCAGGAGCGGCTGTTGAAGCTGTTCGAGATCGTCTGGATCTCGCTCGGCAGGACGAGCGCCGGCTCGGCCGGGGTCGGTGCCTTCAAGACCGCGATGAGGAGCCTCGGCATCATCGCCTCCAACACCATGGCGCGGCCGCAACGCAGCCTGAACGACGAGGAAGCCGCAAAGGTCGACATCATCCTTCGCGACGTCGGCTTGCTGCGCTGACCGTGGACGCTCCGATCCTCTCGATTTCCGGTCTGCGGGCGGTGTTCCGTATCGCCGGACGCGACATCGCCGCCGTGCAGGACGTCGACCTGGTGATAGGTTCGGGCGAGACGGTTGCGCTGGTCGGCGAGTCGGGATCGGGCAAGTCGGTTACCAGCCTGTCGATCATCGGCCTGCTGCCGAAGAAGGTCGGACGCATTGCCGAGGGCTCGATCGCGCTGCGGCGCAGGGACGGCACGGTCACCGAACTGACCGGCCTTGATCCCGAGTCGCTGCGCAAGGTGCGCGGCAACGACATCGGCATGGTGTTCCAGGAGCCGATGACCAGCCTCAATCCGGTCTACAGCATCGGCGAACAGATCGCCGAGCCGATCCGCATCCATCTCGGAAGGTCGCATCGGGATGCGGCCACTGAGGCCGTGCGGCTGCTGGCTCAGGTCGGAATTCCCGACCCTGATCGGCGGGCGCGGCAATACCCGCATGAGCTGTCGGGAGGGATGCGCCAGCGCGCCACCATCGCCATGGCCTTGTCGTGCGATCCGACCTTGCTGATCGCCGACGAGCCGACCACCGCGCTCGACGTCACCATCCAGGCCCAGATTCTCGACCTGCTGGCCGCGCTGCAGGCGCAACGCGGCATGGGCATTCTATTCGTCACGCACAATCTCGGCGTCGTTGCCGAGATCGCCGACCAGGTCGCGGTGATGTATGCCGGGCGCATCGTGGAATCGGGTCCGGTGAGCGAGGTGTTCAACCGTCCGCGTCATCCCTACACCGCCGGGCTGATGCGTTCGGTCCCGCGGCTTGGCCAGGCTACTACGCTGAAGGCAGCAGGAACGCCGCTGCCGACCATCGCCGGCAATGTTCCATCGCTTGCCTTGCTGCCCAAGGGCTGCTCTTTCGCGCCGCGTTGCGCCCTGGCTGTCGATGCCTGCCGCACTGCTGTACCGCCATTGTTCGCGGCGACGACGACCCAGCAAAGCCGCTGTTTGCGCTGGGAGGAACTCTGACAGTGGACGCTCCCTTCCTTTCAGTCAGGAACCTGACCAAGCATTTTGCGCCGACGGCGTTCTCGCGCGGTCCTGTCGTCAGGGCGCTGGACGATATTTCCTTCGACATCGCGCGCGGCCAGGTGGTCGGCCTCGTCGGCGAATCCGGGTCGGGCAAGACCACGATCGGCCGCTCGGTGCTGCGTCTCATCGAGCCGACGTCCGGCGAAATAAGCTTTGACGGCGTCGATATCACCAAGCTGAGCGCCGGGCCTCTGGCTCGCCAGCGCCGCAAGATGCAGTATATTTTCCAGGATCCGTTCGCCAGCCTGTCGCCGCGCATGACCATCGGTCAGATCCTGACCGAAGGCCTCGATATTCAGGGCATCGGCAGCAGGCGCGAGCGGCGGGCGAAGGCTGAGAAGGCGCTTGCTGCTGTTGAGTTGCCAGTCGATGCCTATGATCGCTACGCCCACGAATTTTCGGGCGGGCAGCGCCAGCGCATCGGCATCGCCCGGGCGCTTACGCTCGAACCCGAATTCATCGTCGCCGACGAGCCGGTCTCTGCCCTCGATGTCTCCATTCAGGCGCAGATCATCAATCTTTTGCGCGACCTGCAGGTCCGGCTCGGCCTGACCATGCTGTTCATTTCGCATGACCTGGCCGTCGTCGAATATATCTGCGACACGGTGATCGTTCTCTACCTCGGCCGCATCATGGAAGTCGCGCCTGCTGCCGCGCTCTATGCCCGGCCGCAGCATCCCTATACGCGCGCGCTGCTCTCGGCCATTCCGTCGCTCGACCCGCTGGCCAGGCAAGGCCGGCAGGTGCTGAAGGGCGACATTCCAAGCCCGGCAAATCCGCCGACCGGGTGTGTTTTCCGAACCCGCTGCCCGGTTGCCCTCGACGCTTGCGCCGGCATCGTCCCGCCGTTGCGGGCAACAACGTCCGATGGCCATTTGAAGGCCTGCATTCGCGACGACATCGCTTGAGACAAGACCCGACAAGGCGATTTACTTCGCGTGCTGTCTGAGAGACTCTCCGAAGGAAGGCGAAGAACCGGCCGCCAGCTTGCTGCCCAGAAAAGCCCCCGCCAAGCTCAACCGCCTCAATCCCGAGAGATCGATTTCCGAAGCTTCTCGAAAACCAACAGCTTGCTTTTGCGCACGCCGTCTTCAAGCAGGCTTCCGTTTGCCAGGTGCGCGGCGATGGCGCTGGCCAGCGCGCAACCCGTCCCGCGCATCGATCCGCCAAGACGCGGCGCATCGAAGCGGATGGGCTCTTGATCGGCGCGCAGCAGGATGTCCGTCGATCGACACCCCGCGGCGTGGCCGCCCTTGATCAGCAGGGCCTGCAATCCGGCGGTGAGCAATTTCTGACCTTGTTGCAATGCGCCGTCCTCGTCGATGGCCGGGTCTGAGCCGGCAAGGACAGCCAGTTCGATGAGGTTGGGTGTGACGAGACGGCAAAGCGGGATGAGTTCATGCTTCAGGACGCCGATAGCGCCTGTGTCCAGAAGCGGCCAACCCGAAGAAGAGACCAGCACCGGGTCGATGACTGCCGGTATCTGTGGGTTTTGGCGCAGCACATCCGCGACGGCGACGATGGTTTGCTCCGTCGCGAGCATGCCGATTTTGATCGCCCCGACCGCATTGGCTTGCAGCGCGGCACGCATCTGATCGGCCACCAGCCCGGGTTGCAACTTGTGGATTTGCGCGACGGCTTCATGCGTCTGCACCGTCACGGTGGTAACGGCAAGGCAGGTGCGCAAGTCGAGGGCGGAGATCGTCTCAATGTCGCGGACTATGCCGGCGCCGCCGCTGGAGTCCGAGCCGCCGACGACAAGCACATGCGGTTCGCGCCTCAACGCCATCGGCTCGTCTTTTCGATCCACTGGCGCGTTCGCGCTTCCGGATCGGCATCCAATGTGATGTCGGTCACTACCGCGGCGCTGTCCGCACCGGCACCGAAGACGCCCTCGATCCGGTCGGGATTGAGGCCGCCAATCGCGACCAGAGGTGTCGGCGCGATCCGGCGCTTCCATTCGCCAAGCCGTTCGAGCCCCTGCGGCGCCCATTTCATCTGTTTCAGGATGGTCGGATAGACTGGGCCGAGCGCGATATAGTCCGGTCTGGCGGCAAGGGCTGTTTCGAGTTCGAGATGGTCGTGCGTGCTGAGGCCGAGACGGAGACCCGCAGCCCTTATCCGGGTAAGGTCCGCCGCTTGCAGATCTTCCTGTCCGAGATGAATGAAATCGCAGTCCTCCTCGATCGCCAGCCGCCAGAAGTCATTGATGATGAGCTGGCATTTGTAACCGGCGCACAAGGCCTTCGCCTTGCGGATCTCGGCGCGCAACGCAGCCTCGTCGAGGTTCTTGACGCGAAGCTGCACCAGCCTGACGCCGAGCGGCGCCAGCCTTTCAATCCAGGCGGCGCTGTCGACGATCAGATAAAAAGGATCGAGTTTCATTGAAAGACTGCCCGGCCGATTGTCGGCGTCGATGGGACGGCGAGGTCGCGCGGCTCGAGCAGGCCGGAGCGATAGGCCTCACGGCCGGCATCGACCGCCTTGCCGAACGCGCGCGCCATGCCGATCGGATCGGCGGCCTTGGCCACTGCCGTGTTGAGGAGCACCGCGTCGAAGCCGAGTTCCATCACGAGAGCCGCGTGAGATGGGCGGCCGAGGCCCGCATCCACGATCAGCGGGACATCCGGGAAATGGCCGCGCATCGAGCGGAGCGCGGTGATATTTACCGGTCCAAGCGCAGAACCGATCGGCGCGCACCAGGGCATGAGCACCCCGCATCCGGCTTCCAGCAATCGCTCGGCGACGACGAGATCGTCCGTCGTGTAAGGAAATACAGCAAACCCGTCGTCGCACAGGATTCGCGCGGCCTCGACCAAGCCGAAGACGTCAGGCTGCAGCGTGTCATGATTGCCGATCACCTCGAGCTTGATCCAGTTCGTGCCGAAGACCTCGCGCGCCATCTTTGCGGTCGTGACGGCTTCCTTGACGGAGTGACAACCGGCGGTGTTGGGAAGGACATGCAGCCGCAGCGATTGGATAAGCGACCAGAATTTCTCGCCACCCTTGCCGCCGGCCATTTCGCGGCGCAATGAGACGGTCACCGCGGACGCGCAGGATGCCTTGACCGCATCGGCAAGAATGGCGGGCGAGGGGTACTGTGCGGTGCCGAGAAGCAGGCGCGACGGAAGCTTGGTTCCGTAAAGCTCGATCACGTTGCTAACCTCCTTGCATGGGTGAGAGAATTTCGATCCGGTCGCCGTCCTTCAACTGGAACAGCGCCCGCTCAGTCGCGTGCACAACCTCGCTGTTCACGGCCGTTGCAAGCCAGTTGCCCTCGTAGTCAAGCGCGGCGAGAAGCTCCGCCAGGGTGGCGGCGGTGATCTCATGCGCTTCGCCGTTGACCGTCAGTTTCATCAGTAAGTTCCACCGGTTTGTCAGTATCGAAAACAAGGTCGGCCGCCCGGCGCGCCATGGCGGGGGCCAGCAGGAAACCATGGCGGTAGAGCCCGTTGATCGCGACGCTCCTGCCATGCGCTTCGACGCGCGGCAGGTTGTCGGAAAACGCCGGGCGAATGCCGACGCCCGTCTCAACGATCGCGGCCTCGCCAAAGGCGGGATGAACCGAATAGGCGGCGTTCAGGAGCTCCATCATCGCCCGTACCGTGACCGGCTCCGTGGACAGGCTCTCGACCATCGTTGCACCAGCCATGAAATGGTGGTCGGCGCGCGGCGCCAGATAGAGCGGCAAACGCGGGTGCAGCAGCCTGACTGGGCGCGACAGCGAGATGTCCGGTGTACGCAGGATCAGCATCTCGCCGCGCACGCCGCGAAGCCTTTCATCGCTGGACGCCATTCCCATGCAGTCGATCTCGCGGTCGAATCCCGTCACGTGCCGGGCGTCCACTCCGAAGCGGAACTCGACGCCGCTTGCGGCGAGTTTTTCATGCAGCGCCGCCATTGCTCGGCGTGGGTCGAGATGGGCCTCGCCCGGAAAGAACAGCCCGCGACGGAAGCGGCCGGCGATCTCGGGTTCCAGGAGCGCGATTTCGTCTTCGTCGACCCGCCGATGACCCGACGTGCGGCTTGCAAACCGGGCGAGTTCGCCCGCATCCCGCGGCATTGCCAAAACGAGTGTTCCGGCCCGCGTGACATGACCCGGCAGGACCGCATCCCACCAGTCGGCGGCGTCGCGTCCGAGATCCAGCACCGGCTGCTCGGCGCTTTCGCGCTCGCACCAGGGCGCCAGCATGCCGCCGGCCATCCATGATGCGTTGCCGCCAAGGCCATGCCGGGTCTCGGCAATGGTTACCGCAGCACCGCGGGCGGCGAGTTCGAAGGCGGCGGTGAGGCCGGCGACGCCAGCCCCTTTGACCAGCAGCCTCATGACGGCTCCGGCATCTTCGGCATGGGCGGTTCGCCGTCCACCGGCATATAAAGATTGCCGCCCTCGCGGTACTTCGCGGCCATCGCCGCCATGCCCTCTTTCTGTGCCTCGGCCCGAATGTCGTGGGAGATGCGCATCGAGCAGAATTTCGGCCCGCACATCGAGCAGAAATGCGCCAGCTTGTGCGCCTCCTTCGGCAACGTCTCGTCGTGGAAGGAGCGCGCGGTTTCGGGGTCGAGCGACAGGTTGAACTGGTCTTCCCAACGAAACTCGAACCGCGCCCTCGACAGCGCATCGTCGCGGAGCTTCGCTGTCGGATGACCCTTGGCGAGGTCGGCGGCGTGCGCGGCTATCTTGTAGGTGATGACGCCCGTCTTGACGTCGTTGCGGTCGGGGAGACCGAGATGCTCCTTGGGCGTGACATAGCAGAGCATCGCCGTGCCGTACCAGCCGATCATCGCAGCGCCGATGCCTGAGGTGATGTGGTCGTAGCCGGGTGCGATGTCGGTGGTCAGCGGCCCAAGCGTGTAGAAGGGCGCCTCGCCGCAGACTTCGAGCTGCCTGTCCATGTTCTCCTTGATCTTGTGCATCGGAACATGGCCCGGCCCCTCGATCATGACCTGGCAATCCTTGGCCCAGGCGACCTTTGTCAACTCGCCGAGCGTTTCCAGTTCGGCGAACTGCGCCGCGTCGTTGGCGTCGGCGATCGAGCCGGGACGAAGGCCGTCGCCGAGCGAGAACGACACGTCGTAAGCGCGGCAGATGTCGCAGATTTCCTCGAAATGCTCGTAGAGGAAGCTTTCGCGGTGGTGATGCAGGCACCACTTGGCCATGATGGAGCCGCCGCGCGACACGATGCCGGTGACCCGGTCGACCGTCAGCGGGATGTAGTGCAGCCGCACACCGGCATGGATGGTGAAATAGTCGACGCCCTGTTCGGCCTGTTCGATCAGCGTATCGCGGTAGATTTCCCAGGTCAGGTCCTCGGCGATCCCTCCGACCTTCTCAAGCGCCTGGTAGAGCGGCACGGTTCCGATCGGCACAGGCGAATTGCGGACGATCCATTCGCGGATGTTGTGGATGTTGCGACCGGTCGACAGGTCCATGACGGTGTCGGCTCCCCAGCGGATCGCCCAGACCATTTTTTCGACCTCTTCGGCCATCGACGAGGTGACGGCTGAATTGCCGATATTGGCATTGATCTTGACCAGGAAATTGCGGCCGATGATCATCGGCTCGCTCTCCGGGTGGTTGATGTTGGAGGGAATGATAGCCCGTCCGCGCGCTATCTCGTCGCGCACGAATTCCGGCGTGACGAAGTCCGGGATCACCGCGCCGAAAGAGTTGCCGTCGCGCTGCATCCCGCCGCGTAAGCTCTCGCGGCCGAGATTCTCGCGAATGGCGACGAACTCCATTTCGGGGGTGATGATCCCGGCCCGCGCATAGGCAAGCTGCGTCACCGCTTTGCCCGTTTTTGCCTTTAGCGGCCGGTGGCGCACGGGAAATTCCGGCGTCAGGCGCTCACCTGACGCAAAGCCGTTGTCCTCCGGCCTGACACTGCGGCCATCGTGGAATTCGACGTCGCCGCGCGCCGTAACCCATTCATGGCGAAACCTGGCGAGGCCCTTTTCGATGCTGGTTTCGACAGTCGGGTCCGTATAGGGACCGGACGGATCGTAAACGGTGACAGGCGGTTCGCCTGCCGTCGGATGGACAGCGATTTCCCGCATCGGCACCCTGATCTGCGGGTGAATAAGGCCGGGTTTGTGGATTTTCCTTGAGGCGGGCAGCGGTCCCGTCGACACGGCGGGGGAAATGGCATTCATTATGAGGCTCCTTTGCTCATGCATTGGAGACCCAGTTCTGTGCCGGAAGGATGAAAAGACGCTTTGGTCTGCCTGCTTACAGGTTTTCGGGCATGGACTCCCGCAAAGCGCTTGCACCGTCCCTACGCCAGTATGAACTGGATCAGGTTCAACGGGTCACTGCGCCGCGAAAGCCAGCAGTATCTCAGCCCCTTGCCGGGACCCCCCTGGTGAATGGGTCAAATTGAGCGGGCGATCGCCATTTTGTCAAGCGCATTCGGCCCATCAGTCGGCAACGCTAGCTGGGCGCGCGGACGAACTATTGAGCCTGCGTAAGCCATTTGGGCCTGGGCACAGCCTGCAACAGGCTTTGCGTATATTTGTGGCGAGGCGCCCCGAACAGCGCCGCGGTTTGACCTTCCTCGACAATCCTTCCGTCTTTCATGACCATGATCCGGTCGGCGAAATGGCGCACGATCGGCAAGTCGTGGGTGATGAAAATATAGGAGAGGCCGAGCCTGGTCCTGAGGTCGGCCAGAAGGTCGATCACCTGCGCCTGGATAGAGACGTCGAGCGCCGAAACCGCCTCGTCGCAGACGATCAGTTCCGGCTCGCTGGCAAGTGCGCGCGCAATGGCGATGCGCTGTCGCTGGCCGCCGGAAAACTGGTGCGGGTAGCGCTCGGCGTGCTCCGGCAACAGCCCAACCAATTCCAGGAGCTCTGCCACGCGAGCCTTCCACCTGTCCTTCGGCAGGATATCGCGGTGGATCACCCAGGGCTCGGAAATGATCGAATAAACGCGCATGCGCGGATTCATCGATCCGTATGGATCCTGGAAGATCATCTGGACCTTGCGCCGAAACGCCATGAGGCGCTTCCCATTCATGTCGAAGATGTTCTCACCGGCAAAGACCGCGCTACCGGCGCTTGGCGCGTTCAGCCCCAGCAGCATGCGCGCGACGCTCGATTTGCCGGACCCGGACTCGCCGACGATGCCGAGCGTTTCTCCTCTCCTGACCTCGAAGCTTATGTCATCCACCGCCTTGAACGTCCGCTTGCTGCTAAAAGCTCCGGAAGCAAGCTCATAGTGCTTGGTGAGATGTTCCACCTTGAGCAGCGTCTCGCCGGCGACCGCCGTCGAACGCCTGTTGGGCGCCTCCGCTGCGTTGCCGTGGGGCAGGGCGGCGATGAGGCGGCGGGTATAGGCGTGCTGCGGATTGCTGAAGACCTCCTTGGCGATGCCTGTCTCGACGACCTTGCCGCCGTTCATGACGATGATCCGGTCCGCCATGGACGCGGCGACTTCGAGGTCGTGGGTGATCATGATCAACGCCATGCCGGTTTCGCGCTGGAGATCGCGCAGCAGATCGAGGATCTGCGCTTGCACGCTGACGTCCAGGGCAGTCGTCGGCTCATCGGCGATCAGGATGTCCGGTTTCAACGCGATCGCCATGGCAATCATCACGCGCTGGCGCTGTCCGCCCGAGAATTGATGCGGATAGAAGTCGACGCGGTTTTGCGGCTCTGGAATGCCGACCCGCCGAAGCAGTTCTATCGTCTTGGCGCGTGCGGCCTTGCCGGCTGCCGCACCGTGGCTCTCAAAGACCTCCTCGATCTGGCGCCCCACCGTGTAGACCGGGTTCAAATAGGCGAGCGGATCCTGAAAGATCATCGCAATCCTGCGGCCGTTGATGCTTCGGCGCGCCTCGGCACCGAGGCCTGACAGTTCGACGCCGTCGAAGAAGCAGGAGCCGGCCACGATATCGCCTGGCGGGCAGTCGACGAGATCCATCACCGTGCTGGTGCTGACGCTCTTTCCCGAACCGCTTTCGCCGAGGATCACCAGCGTCTCGCCACGGCTGACGTGGAAAGAGACATCGTCGACGGCGCGTACCGGCTGGTCATCCGAAAGAAAATCGACGGTCAGGCCCTCGAGCTTGAGAATGGTCGCGTTGCTCATCGGGCAGCTTTTCGCAATGTCTGAAGGCGCCAGCGTTGCTGCGGATCGGCAACGGTGCGTGCCCAGTTCGAGAGGATGTTGAGCGACAGCGTCGTCAGCATGATTGCAAGGCCCGGCCAGAATGCGATCCACCAGGCGGTGGCAAGATAGCCGCGGCCGTTTGCCACCATCGCACCCCACGTGAAGTCCGGTGGCTGAATGCCGAGGCCAAGGAAACTCAGCGCCGATTCCGACAAAATGACGGTCGCGAAATCAATGGCTGAAATCGTCACCAATGTCGGCAGGACCAGGGGGGCGATGTGCCGGATGATGATCCGGGCCGGCTTCGCGCCCATGGCTCGCGCCGCGCTGACGAACATGCGCTCGCGCAGCTCCAGCACTTCCGCGCGCGCAGTTCTGAGGTAGATCGGCATGCGCGTCACGGCGAGAACGATCACCAGGTTGGTGATGCTTGGGCCCAGTGTGTAGAGCACGATGAGCGCCAGCAGCAGCGAGGGAAAGCTCATGACGACATCGGCCAGGCGCAGGATGAGATGACTGTACCAGCGCTCCGAATAGCCCGCTATCAGGCCCAGCGTTCCACCGACCAGCATTGACGCGAACACCGCCGCCGCGGCAATGCCGAACGTGTTCTGCGCGCCGACAATCAGCCTGGCCAGGATCGGCCGGCCGAGGGTGTCGGCGCCAAGGACGTAGATCCAGCCGCTGGCCAGCGAGAACGGGGCGAGGTTGCGCTGGCGCAGCCCGAGCCGCGATGCGGCGTCGCCCACCAGCCACGGGCCAAGGACCGCCGCGATGACGACGATCGCCAGGAAAATAGCAGCGGCGAGCGCAAGCCTGTCGCGCTTCAAATAGGCGAAAAGCACGCGACCGCTGCCTGGAACGGCCGCCGGCTTGATGTCGGGGGTGATGATCGTCATGGCTCAGTACCGGATGCGCGGATCGAGAACCGCGTAGAGCAGGTCGATCGCGATGTTGAGGATGAAGATGGCGGTTGCCGTCACCAGAATGGTCGACTGGACGACGGCAAAATCGCGCTGGATGATCGAATCGATCATCAGCTTGCCGATGCCGGGCCAGCCGAATATCGACTCCACGACGACGGCGCCGTTGACGAGGCTGGTCGCCAGGTCGCCGGCGACCGTGACGACCGGCAGCAGCGAGTTGCGAAGCGCATGCCCGAAGATGATCTTCTGCCGCGGCAGGCCCTTGGCCCTTGCGGTCTTGATGTATGGAGAGGCAAGCGCCGACAGCATGGTTCCGCGCACGACCTGCACCAGGAGACCGAAAGGGCGAAGCATCAGCACGAAGGTCGGCATGATCCAGTGCGCCCAGCTGCCGGTGCCCGATGTCGGCAAAACTCCGAGCCCCACGGCGAAGACAAGGATGCCGACGATGGCGACCCAGAAATCCGGCGCGCTTGCGCCGGCCAGCGAGACGAGGCTGGCGATACGGTCGAAGATGCTGCCCGGCCGCGCGGCCGCCAGCGAGCCGACAAGAATTGCCAAGGCGGTCGACAGCGTGATCGCGACGACGGCCAGCTTCAGTGTTTCCGGGAACGCCTCAAGCGCGACCTGCATCGCCGAGCGGTTCTGGCGCAGCGATTCACCGAAATCCAGCTGCAGCAGATCGCGCAGATATCCCAGAAACTGCCAATGGATCGGCTGATCGAGGCCGTTCAACCGCGCGAACGCGGCCCGAGCTTCCGCAGTCGAGTCCAGAGGCAGGTACAAGGCGGAAGGATCGCCGGTGAGCCGTGTCAGGAAAAAAACCAAGGTCAAAAGACCGATGACCGACAGGATGCTGTGCGACGCCCGGCGTCCAAGATAGGTTATCATTTCGGATGCCCTTCGGCGGATATCGACGGAGGCAACGGGTCGGGGGCGCAGGGCGACGACCGCCTGGCGCCCCCGTATCGCTCAGTCTTTGATGGCGATATTGGCCAGCGGTATTTCGCTGTTGGTGGTGATATCGGGCTTCCATTCCAGCCTGGTGCCAACCCGGGTGTAGCCGATCATATGGAACATCGGGATGTCCGCCACCACTTCGTTGCGGGCCTTGCCGAAAATCGCCTTGAAGCTGTTGGTGCGGGCTTCGCCGGTCGCCGCCAGTGCCTCGTCTATCTGCTTGTCGAATGCCGGATCGGCCAAGGTCGAGTAGCTGCCGCTCGATCGATAGAAGATCGGCACCGTGAAGGCCGCATCGCCCTTGTTGTTGTCATGCATCATCTGCAGGAGATTGGGGCCGCGCTCCGCCGGGAACGGCTTTTGCAGATAGCGCAGCCAGTCGGCGACATCGAGCATGGTAAGCTTGACGTTGAGGCCGGCGTCCTGCCACATCGTCATCATCGCCTCCATCGCTTCGGCGCCGTTCGGATAGATGCCGTTTCGCCCGATGAGCTTGATCTCGGTGTCGACCGCGACACCCGCCGCGCGCGCCTCTTCGATGAGCTTTTTCGCCTCTTCCGGATCATACGACCAAGGCTCGAGCGCGTCGTCATGGCCGTTGATCCCGGAGACGACCATCTGCGACGCACGCTTGACGTCGTCGCCGAACAGCTGCGCAAGGCCTTCCCAGTCGATCGCCAGGTTGAGCGCCTTGCGCACGCGCAGGTCGTCGAGCGGCGGCTCGGCGGCATCGATGCGGATGGCAGTGGTTTCGGAGTTCAGGTAGGCGAAATCCGTCTCCGGATTGCTTGCGTCCTGGATGGCAATCGACGGTGTCAGGTCGGCTTCCCCGGTCTTCACCATGGCGGCTCGAATCGAGGATTCGGGTCGCCAGACATAGGTTGCCTTGGTGATCTGCGGCTTGTTGCCCCAATAGCCGTCGAACGCGTCCAGCACCACGGTCTGCGGGGAAAAGGTCGACAGCGTGAACGGGCCGGTGCCGACCGGATCGTTCACCGCCTGGTCGACCGGCGTCTTCGGCGAGACGATCATGACCACGCTCAACAGCGTCGGCATGATGGGCTCGGGCCTGTCCGACTTTATTTCGACGGTCAGCTTGTCGACCGGCGTCAGCGTCAGTTTGGCATCGCCGAATTTCGCAATGTTGCTGCAGGTAAGCTTGCCGCTGATCATCCTGTTGATTGAGAAGACGACCGCATCCGCATTGAGTTCGGTTCCGTCCTGGAATTTGACGCCCTCGCGCAGCTTGACCCGCCAGGTGGTCGGGTCCACGCTGGTCCACTCCGTCGCCAGTTTCGGCTGGGGCTGTCCGCTGACCGGATCGATGACGGTCAACGATTCAACCACGTTTTGGCTGAGTATCTGGCCGACATTGGTGATGATGGTGCCGCAGGGCTCCAGATTGGCCGGCTGCTCCGGCAGGACGATACGGATCTCCTGCGCCGCTTCCTGTGCGACGGCCGATGGCGCGGCAGCGGTCATCAATACGACAGCTGCAATCGCATGAATGCTTCTGTTCATGTCACTCCTCCCTTGATCTTCCGTTTGGGATCTTCCGTTTTGGCTGTCGCACGAGACGATCCTCCTCATCCCGTGCGGCCGACGATTTGCCGATCTCGCGGCGGCTAGGCGGCGATCTTCTCGATCAGTCCGCGCAGCACGTCTTTCTCCTGCGGCTTCAGATCCGTCAGCGGCGGCCGAAGCGGGCCGGGTGTCCGTCCGATGAGCTCGACGCCGGCCTTGATGATCGACACCGGATAACCTTGCTCGCGATCGCGCAGGGCCGCGAAGGGGAAGAAGAAGCTGTGCAGGATTTCTTCCATCATAGCGCGATCACCTGTCCGCATCGCCCTGTAGAAGCGCTGGGCCAATTCCGGCACGAAGTTGAAGACCGCGGAGGAATAAGTCGTCACGCCGGCGCCGTTGAAGCCCTCGGCGAACAGCTCATGCGTGGGCATGCCACCGATGTAGCAGAGCCGATCGCCAAGCTTTGCGGTGACGTGGCGGACAAGATCGACCTTGCCTGTGCCGTCCTTGAACCCGATTAGGTTTGGGCACGCGTCAGCAAGGCGTGCAACGGTGTCGGCACCGGCGACCGAGTTCGCACGGTTGTAGATGATGACGCCGAGGCCGGTGGACTGGCACACGGCCTTGACATGCCGAAAAATCCCCTCTTGCGAGGCCTCCATCAGATAGTGAGGCAGAAGCAGGAGACCGTCGGCTCCCGCAGCCTCGGCGCGGCGGGCGATTTCCGTGGCGAGCGCCGTGCCGTAGCCGCAGCCGGCGATGATCGGCACGTTTCCCGAGGCATCCTTGGCCGCGCGGGTAACGTCGGCGACCTCTTCCGGCGACAGCGAGAAGAATTCACCGGTGCCGCCGGCCGCGAACAGGGCAGCGGCACCGAACCCCGACAGCCATTCGACATGCGCGCGATAGCTTTCGAGATTGAGGCTGAAATCCTCGTTGAAATGCGTGACTGGAAACGACAGCAGCCCTGAAGCGACCCGCGACTTGATTTCATCTGGCGACAAAGGAACTCATCCCACAAATTAATATGATGTCATCTAGATTCATATGATGAATATCCGGACGGGTCAACCGCCGCTGTTGTCCTGATTTGTCGGGCGCCGGACGGTCAGGGCGCGATAGCGCTTTATCCCGGTCACCAAATGGCGGCGCATCGCCTCACGCGCCTTTTCCGGGTCGCGGGCGAGGATCGCATCGGCGATTTCCCTGTGCTCCTGCAGAATCGGATGGTCGCGATTGGGCAAGGGGTCGACGCCGCCCATCATCGTCTTGAACTTCACCCGCGGGATCATCCGCCGGCCGACATGTTCGAGGAAGGCCTTGAACCTGGCGTTGTTGGTTGCGGCGGCAATCGCCATGTGGAACTGGAAGTCGGCATCGTCCGTGGGTTGCCCTTGCGCCATGAGGTCGGCGAACCTTTCGACCTGGGCCTCGATTTCGGCCTCTTGCGCCGGCGAGCTGCGGGCGGCGGCAAGGCCGGCTGCCTCGACTTCGATGCCGATGCGCAGCTCGAGCTCTTCGATGATGTCCGAGATCTTGTTCGTTTCGTCAGTGAACAGCCTCAATCCCTCGTCGACGGGTTTCGGGCCGAGAACGAAGACGCCGGCGCCTTGCCGCGATTCCACCAGCCCATCGGCACGAAGCGCGGCGATGGCCTCCCGGACCACGGTGCGGCTGAACCCGAACCGGTCGATCAGCGCGGGTTCTGTCGGCAATTTATCGCCAGGCGCATAAAAGCCGGCTTCGATCTGGCCGCGCAGGGCGTCGGCAACCTGAGAGACGAACGACCGCCGGGACGTTCGATGTTCGGCCTGCTGCATGGATCCTCCCAACTTTGCCGGATCTGACGATCCATACTCCCAGTGCGGGCCAAAAGCGAGGTCATCATATGAAAATTCGTCGTTCGATATCTCGAACTTCTTAAGGTCATCATATGGCTTCTGTGCTCAGGTGTCGGCCATCAGTTCGCCCGTCGTGCTGGGCACGGCGATCAGCGAAATCCACGCAGTAGCAGCTTTCAGGCTGCGGCCGGCAGGTGATCGCGGACCCACTTGACGATCTGTCCCGCCGTCATTGCGCCGGATGTGCGCGCAACCTCCCGTCCGCCGTGGAAGATGATCATGGTCGGGATGCCGCGGATGCCGAGCCTGGCTGTAACGGCCTGCTCGTTGTCGGAATTGAGCTTGATCAGTCGAACATGCGGCTCCAGTTCGCTGGCTGCCGCTTCATAGGCCGGCGCCATCATCTTGCACGGGCCGCACCATGGTGCCCATATGTCGACGACGACGGGGAGGCTGCTTCGCGTGACCTGGCGATCGAAACTCTGTGCATCGACGTCTGCCGGATGACCCGAGAACAGCCTGGAGCCGCACTTTCCGCATTTCGCGTCCCCGGCATCGCCTGCCGGCGGCAGGCGATTGACCCCGCCGCATTTGCCACAAACCACCAGTTTTTCCTGCGTCATCCCCATTTACCCGTCTTTATGCGCGTCGATCGTCGCCGTCACGATGCGGTCTTGAGTGGAGGATTCTGCGCAAAAGCGACCGCGTCCGAAACCTTGGCCAATTCTGCGGCGATATCGGCGAGCTTTCGATCGGCGTCGACCTTGCGCCAGTTGGACGGGGTAGCCTTTCGCTGCAATTGCCGCGACAAGATATCGACTGTGGCGTCAGAAGGACCGCCACTGCGCTCGCTCACCCGCTGCCAAAGAACGAGCGGATCCGCCTCCAGCCAGAATCCGGCGAAAGCAACGTCTCTGCCGTTTGCAGCTTTCTCGATGCGGTTGCGATCGGCCGGCCGGTCAAAGACGGCATCGGCGACCACCGAACCGCCTTCGGCAAGGATCAAGTCGGCGCGCCATGCCATTTCGCGGTAGACGCGGTCCGACACATCAGGTCGATAAGCCCTGTCCGGCAGCTTCGTCTCGGCTGGCACCCCATGCAGGGCTTTGCGGATGCGGTCGCTTTCGACAATGCGTGCGCCGGGCGGCGCCCCAACATGTGCGGCGAGTGCCTCGGCAACGGTCGTCTTGCCGGAACCGCTCAAGCCGCCGATGGCGATCAGCCGAGGCGGCTTTTCCTCGAGAAGTGTTCGGGCAAGCTCGAAATAGGATCTGGCCTCGGCAAGCAGCCCGCTGGAATCGTCACCGCTTTCCTCGATCTGGGTTGCGGTGACATGCGCGCGCACCGCGGCCCGCACTGCCATGAAAAACGGCAGGAGGATGAAGCCGTCCTCGTCGTCTGATTCGTCGAGATAGCGGTTCATCACCAGGTTGGCGAGTTCCGGAAAGCCGCGATGCCAGAGGTCCATCAGCAGGAAAGCCAGGTCGTAAAGCACATCGATGCTGGCGATCTGGTCGTTGAATTCGATGCAATCGAAGAGGCGGGGCTCGCCGTCGAAGAGACAGATGTTGCGCAGATGCAGGTCGCCGTGGCATCGTCGGATCTTGCCTGCCGTCTCCCGCCGGTCGAGCAACTCGCAATGACGTGCGAGGGCGGTGCGAAACATCCCGGTGAATGCCTTTATCTCGGCTTGCTCGAAAACATGGCTGGTGGCAAAGCCGGCTTCGTTGATGGCGAGCACGCCTGCCAGGTTCGAAGATCCGCTGCCCTTGTGGACCTCCGGCGCGCCGCGATGATAGCGCACGATCATGCGCGCGACATCCGTCATCAGCGCAGGCGTCAGTTCGCCGCCGACTGCCATTCGATCGAGCAGCTTCGACTGGTCGAAGCGGACCATCTCGATCGCCGCATCGACCAGATCGCCGCTTCCGTCGAAGGCCAGCTGGCCGCCGGCCTCTCGGGTGATGCGCCGCACCCCCAGATAGAGGCCGGGGGCAGTCCTGGAGTTGAGCTCGACCTCCTTCTCGCAAGCGGCGAGCCGCAGCGCCGGGGTCGAGAAGTCGACATAGGGCAGCTTGACCGCTCGCTTGATCTTGTAGGCGCGCTGGCCAACCAGGAATATCCGCGAGATATGGGTCTCGATCGCCTCGACCGGTCCGCTCTCGCCATATGCGGCAGGGTCCATCAACATCGCGGCCACGGATTGCTGATCCTCGACGATCATCGGATGCCTCTTTGTTTTGTACCCAACCTGGGGAAGCCAGCGAGCGTGGTCGCTGAAACTCCACGCCATCAGGCCCTTGCTGCCACAGCGCCTGGATATAACCAGCCAGGTCACAAATGCGTTCCGTGCTGCTGCTGCTCCGGTGTTCGGGATATTCTTGGCGTCCTCCGGCGGCCTGAAACCTGTTGGCGTCGGCCCTTGGGCATGTTGATACGGATCAAATGATGACCGGCGGCGTTCTTGACTCAGCGCTAGCAGCGCGCCGAGCCGTCTCGCTGTTGTTGCAACGACGATTGGGCTTTGGGGCAAAATCGGGAGCAGCCGCCATGGCTTTCAGGACGATACTTGCCGTTACGGGACCGCACGAGGGAGACGGTGATCTCAAGCCTGCCGCCGACCTGTGCAACGAGATCGGCGCCCATCTTGCTGTTCTGGTCGTTGCCGTAGCTGCGCCGCCACCAGTCGGGGAGTATGCCGCGGTCGTTTCAGAAGCCTGGCTCGACGAGCGTCGGGCTGTCGAGGATCTGTTGAAGAAGCGGACTGCTGACCTGTCGGCTTTTCTCGCCGGCAGCGCGCTTTCGGCCGATGTCTCCAGCGAATATCCGGAAGCCGGCTGGGCCGACGACACCATCGGCCGCCGTGCCCGCTATGCCGACATTACGGTCATTGGACCGGAGCTGCTCGCCAACAAAACGCTGAAAAGCAAAGCGATCGAAGGCGCATTGTTTTCTTCGGGAAAGCCCTTGCTGCTCATCCCCGCGGGGGCGCAGCCGACCCTGAAGCCGAAACGCGTGCTGATTGCATGGGACGCCCGTCTGGAGGCATCGCGTGCCGTCCGCGAATCCCTCGGCCTGCTGCCAGGCGCCGATGAGGTGCACCTCGTCATGGTCGATCCGGTGGAGGACGAGTACCGCCACGGGGCCGAACCCGGAGCGGACGCCGCCGCCTATCTCGCGCGGCATGGCGTGAATGTCACAGTCGACCGGCTGCCCAGCCTGGACCATTCAGTCGTCGACGTGCTTCGCCGGCACGCGCTCGACATCGCCGCCGACCTGATGGTGATGGGCGCTTACGGTCATTCCCGGTTGCGCGAGCGCATCTTCGGTGGCGTCACCGTCTCGATGCTTGTAGACCCGTCGATGCCGATCCTTATGGCGCGTTAGCCGCCGGCGCCCGTCATTGGCATCCCTTTTAAGTCCCAAGGGACACTGTTGCCGCCCATCTAGCCGTCTCATCGGTATCGGCGGAGCCGCGAATCTGTGGTAAGTCGCCGCTCAACCAACCAAAGGACGACACCTGTGAGCGAACCGACCGTGGCCGAGGCGACCGAAAGTATCTATGCATCGCTGCGGGCGGACAATGCCGACATCGACGCGCATATCGCGACGCTTAAGGCGGCGATGACACGAGAAGGGATAAAACAGGCGGTGTTCGATCCGACCAGGCTGGCGCAGAACAACCGTTCTGGCCGCAAGCTGATGCAGGCTTATTTTCGGCAGCGCGGCGTGAGCGTGAGGTTTTCGGCCTCGTAGGGCGCACGCTGAGGCGCCACGGCCCGCCGGCAACCATTGTGGTCCAGGATCCGCCGGGGGGCTCAGGCAAGTCCGCTTTTGGCTTCTACCTTCTGTAGCCCGACTTTTGGCTTCCGACCCGCCCGACGTCAAAGTATGTGGGAAATCGGCCGCCAAATGGTCAATTCAATCACCTGCGCCGGCTGCCGAGTACATCGGTGACCGATTCGCCGCCTCTGGCCTACGGATTTGACCGGCTCGATCGCATGAATCTGCCGCTTTGAGCGCTTCAGCGCGGTAAGCCTTGTCTAACGCTCCGATCCGTCGAACCGACGCGAAGAACCGTGGATAGTCGCCCGAACACAAATCGAACAAGCGGAGAAACGTCGCCACCTGATCGCCGTAGACGGAAGTCGCGGCGAGCTTCGCGTTGTTAATCGGAGAATCGAACCAGACATCGTAGCCCTGGTATCCACGCCAGCGACTGTCGCGCATCTCTCGGTAGCGCATCCGCAGCCGTTCGATCGCGGCCATCTTCGCGGCCCGCTTCTGCTCAGAGGTAGCGCTGCCGTCATAGACATGGCTTAGCTCGTCCCGGGTCTGCGACACCAGCGCAAGAAATTGAGCTCTGCGCCTCCGGTCGGCTTTGTAACGGCGCAACTCGCCGGTATCACCAGCCGCGCGCAGCCATTTTCTCACGCCGGTTGTTTCGACGGCGACAGCGAATGCCTCGTTGAATGCGGAATCGTCCTTCACATAGACGCGTTGGTGGGCCAGCTCATGGAAAACTAGCCCCGCAAGATACGTTTCATCTTGGCTGAGCATCGTGCTTAGCAGCGGGTCACTTGACCAGCCAAGCGTGGAATATGCAGTGATGCCCGTCACATAGACGTCCAGGCCCTGTCTCTGAAGTTCGACAGCGGTTTCAAACGCAGACCTTTTGGAGAAGTATCCTCGGTACGGAACGCATCCGAACACCGGAAAGCACCATGTTCGTGGCGTCAGCGAGAATTCCGGCGCGGCGAAGACGGCCCATGTCACCGCGTCCCGACCAACGTTAACATAGCTGCGGTAGCTATTGTTGTCCGGCAGCGCTAGTTCATCTATCGCAAACTGTCGGATGGCGCTCGCCGATTCCATTCGAGCGCGTAGTGTCCCAGGAATCGAAGGATCGTCGATCAGCTCTTCGACATCCTGGCGCGCCGCCATGATCTCCACGTGACCCTTCAAGGATTGTGCGTAGTAAGAAATGCTGGTGCAACCGGCCACGCCGGACATCACGATCATCGCAGCAACCGAACGAAAAAATGCACGCATCACGGTTGCCCACGGCATTTGCTCACACGTCCGGATAGGGCAAACGTCGCAATTACGCCCGGTCCCAAACAGTGGCTCCAATTTGGTTGATGTCCTGGGATGAGGGTTTAGGTTAGACGTTCGTCTTCGGCAAGATTGTCACAATGTGATCATTCGCTGCCAAATTGCCGAATGTCCGCTATAAGCCGGACACGGCGGCATGCGGACTATTCGCCTAGCAGGTCTTTTTCTCCTGAAGCTTCCGGTCGCATCCGGCCCACCGCTGTTGGTCCGCAATGCGCCGATGTCAGCCGTAGAGATGAACTTGTCTCTGCCTGGAAGCAGACATCGCCGGCGACGGCACCGGAGGTCACGGTTGCGCCAGCAGCGGACATATGCTCTGGACGCAGCGAAAGTCGCAATCCGGACCCCTTGCGGACCTACGGGAAGCTGCTCCGAGAGCGGAGGCGTCCCAGACCATAAACAAGGCTTTCGGACCGCCTCGAGCGCTTCTGAAGCCAGCAGATCCGCTACCGCCGAATGTATGGGCGCGGGAAGATCGACCTGTTTCAGGCCCGACTGATAGGTGCCTTCTGATGGCAAACTGCACCACAATTGCGTCAGATCCAACATTGCAGGCGATCTCACACCTCCAGATGCGCCTGCCCGAAGGCACCTCGTGGCGCAGGAGGCCAGCGTCAAACCCACAATGCCGATTGAAGCGCTTAAACGTGGGAGATGCGTCGGAGTGATCTCCAATGCGACTGACTTAGGCGACAATCAGGTCGTGTCGATCAGGAATCGCTCAAGCCGGGTGCGGATTTCTTCTCGCCAAGCTGCTTGGGCGGTACCTTGTTGAGGGCGATCTTCCGCCTACATGCTGTCAGAAAAGACCTCCCACACTAGGACAGAAGGCGCCCGTCCATCCTCCGCCTCAGGCGGAGCAGGTCATCGCAACCGTAGGAGAGACCGATGCAAGAGTCCCTCGTCGTCCGCCGCGAGACGCACATCCCGGCGCCGCCCGCCGCGGTGTTCGCCCTCCTGACCGATCCGGAGAAGATCCTGCGCTGGATGGGAACGGAGGCTGAAGTCGAGCCGCGGCCTGGCGGGCTCTATCTCGTCAATGTCACTGGGGCTCGCTGCGCTCGCGGCTCCTTCCGCGAGGTGGTGCCGGTGCACCGCCTGGCCTACAGCTTTGGCTGGGACGGCAGCGAGGTGGTGCCGCCGGGCTCGAGCCTGATCGAGGTCGACCTGATCGAGCAGCCGGGCGGAACGCTGCTGCGCCTGACCCACACCGGCCTGCCTAACGCCGAGCAATGCGCCGGCCATGCGGAAGGCTGGGCCCATTACCTCGGCCGGCTGGCCGAGGTTGCGGCCGGGCGTGAACCGGGGCCGGACCCCTGGCATGGCAGGGACTGACTCTTTCCGCTCGTCGCTCGCAGGGGTGTCGAAAGCTGCCTCATCGAGGATTGGACCGTGAGTCTGGAGGATGGCGTCTATGTAAAGGAGTAGTTGTGCCGGCGGCAGTCCCATGGCCTCGCCCTGAATGTCACCTCTCCCTTAAGTACGCCCTTAACGACGTCCCGTCCGGTCCCGTTGAGGGCGTCCTCACGTGACAACATGCAGAAGCGTCATCCCGCGGCGCGGATGACAGGCTAGTGGCCGCGGTGGCATAATCGCGGCATGGATCTGCCCGCGCCCCTCGCCTGGTTGTTGGACGAGGCCGGCTCTTCGCCCGGCTCTGACTGGTTCCTGGCCGAGCTCGGCGGCCGGCTGCTGGCCGACGGCCTGCCGTTGGCCGGGGGCGCTCTGACGGTCGCGGTGCCGCATCCGATCATCGCCCGCCGCACCTGGCTGTGGCAGGCGGAGACCGGGGCGGTGATCGAGGCGCTGGGCTTCGCCGGCGGCCCGCTCAACCAAGCCGGGCGCGACTGGCTGGCCGAGCTTGGCCCTGTGCAGGAGGACACGATCGGCCCGGAGCCGGACAGTCCGGTGCTGGGCTGGGCAGGGACCCGGCCATTCGGCCCCGCCGAGGCCGGCCGGCTGCGCCAGGCCGCGCGCTTCGCCGCAGCGCCCTTAGCCGCCCTGACCGCGCGGGCGGCGCTGGCAGCGCTGCTCGAGGCCTATCTTGGCAGGCGCAGTGCCGCCCGGGTGCAGGCCGGCGCGCTGCGCCGCGGCACCGGGGAGACCATCCGCGCCGCGCTGCTATGTGCCGATCTGCGTGACTTCACCGCCCTGTCCGAGGCGACGGAGCCCGCAGCGATGATCACCGCCCTCGACGCTTGGTTCGACCGCGTCGCCGGGGCGGTGCATGCTTTCGGGGGCGAGGTGCTGAAGTTCATCGGCGACGGTGTGCTGGCGATTTTCCCGGTCACGGGCGCCCCGGCCGAGGCCTGCGAGGCGGCGCTGCGGGCTGTTGTCGCCGCCCGCGCCGGCATGGCCCATCTCGATGCGGTGCGGCAGACGGAGGGGCTGCCGCCGCTGCCCTTCGGCGCGGCACTGCATCTCGGTGAGATGCTGTGGGGCAATATCGGCGCGGCCGACCGGCTGGACTTCACTGCCATCGGCCCTGCGATCAACCTGGTCAGCCGGCTCGAAGGGCTATGCAGGCCCCTTGGTCGCAGCGTGCTCATCTCGGGCGCGGTCGCGGCGGAGACGACAACGGCTTTGATCCCTTTGGGCGAGCACTTATTGCGCGGTATCGCTGATCCCTGCGCGGTCTTCACCCTGCCGGAGGATTGAGCCCCGCGGGCCGGGGTCCGGGCAAGGGTACCAGATGCGTGACTAATACAAGCGGGAGCCGGTACGTCTGTGCAGGCAATCGGCTTTGCAGCCACGAGCGGCGACGGACTGAGCTGATCATGTCGCCTCATGTGCTCCGGCCAATAGCAGCACGTAGGTTGCCTTTTCAAGCTTCCTTACCGCTCGCTCAGATTTGTCTATCTGACAACAAACGTCGGCTGTCATACATTCCGGACGTTCGCTGCGATGCCACGAACGTCCGCAGGGGGTCACGTCACGGCGTTACTCGCACCGACGTGAAGGACAGCTATTGAAGATCCGAGGGCCAAAGCTGCCAGTCCGCTTGCGGCCCCAAAATGACCATGAACGCCGAAGTTTGGTGGAAAACGGAACGTCCGCTGTCGGCCACCCTTCAGCAAATTTCCACCACATCCCAGAACTAACGATCGCTTCATCGGGATTGGCTGATAGCTTCGGCACGTCTTGGCATGACATGACTGCGGGAGGATGCCCCCTTGAGAATGAGATATCTGCTAGCAGCCTCACTCGTTGTGGCGATCGTCCTGACGCTCAGATGGGAATGGCTGGAGCCCCATCACTTCGAAGATGAGGTCATGCGAGCCGCGCTGGCGGAGGAAGTTCGCCGGGACGACACCCGTTGCCCGCTCAGCAGTAAAGCTGTGGAGCAGGCTCGGCCATGGGTTCTTGCAGCCTGCGCGGCAGGCGGGCTCGGCTGGCATGAGGCAGCGGCGAAATATGGCGACGATGCAGCCAGAGTGTTCCTCGTCTATGGCGAGGATGCGGATTTCGTGGAGGTTTTCGACCGTCTCGGCCATCCGGTCGTGCCGGTGATTGCTTACTTCGTGAAGAATGGATCGTCGCAGTACTTGTTGCAGGAAACCATCGGTCAGGGCCTCTCGAGCCTGTGGGACGACCGGCAGGTGGGATTCGGCCTCGCCGAGATTTCGCCGGAGCAATATGGGCTTATTGCCATTCGCGAGCTCAAGGATCGCGGGCATGAGATGCTGTCGGAGTTCGAGATCGTTGACGGAACAGCAGTCCGCAGACAGTTCACCCGCACGCTGCTTGGTGCGAAGAACATAGTCCTGGGCGGCGTTTCCGACCTGGAAGGGGTGATCACCCGCGGCGAGCGGCTTCCGACCTGGGACGAGATGGGTTGGGCGGCCTTCGATGCGGCAATCGTCGTCGGGGGCATGGGCGTCGCAGCCAAGGCATTGCGGGTTGCGAGGGCACCGGTGGCCGCAGCTGGTCGCGGAACTGTGCGGATCGCACATCTGAGGGCAGCAGGCAAAGGTGCGCTCCAATCGCTTTCCGCCGTCGGTACCGCAGCCGGTGTCGCCGCCGTCGTCGCACTTCCCTATGTGGCGATCACGCGACCTCACCTTCTGACAAACGCGGCCGGTTGGATAGCCGAACAAGCAGGTCTCCCGGCCTGGCTCGGCGCCTTTGCGGCCTACTTCATACTCTGTCTTGTCCTGGCTTCTCTGCTGAGGATGGTTCTGGCGCCGCTGGCCTGGACGCTGCGAACGCTGAGCAAGATCGTTGGACGACTCGCCGGTGCCGGCGGTGTCCGATCCGCCTAAATCCCGGGCACAGCGCCAATGGTGCGCGAAGCAGACATAGTTTAGATGGCGCGGCCTCAGATTCTGCAAAATCGCGAGTGGGTATGTGCCGGAACAGCCGACCTGGGTTGGCGGGTGAAATGGCAGCAATAGCGTGTCGCAGTTTAAATAGTTATGCGTCTGCCAGCTCCATCGAGCGGCCTAGATACTTTTCCATCTTTTCACTGGGGATATCTGCGGGGCAGGCAGTATTCGGGATGCCTAACCCATTGTTTTTTCTGGTCGGAGTGGCAGGATTTGAACCTGCGACCCCATCGTCCCGAACGATGTGCGCTACCAGGCTGCGCTACACTCCGTGACCAGACCGCGGGCTTATAGCCGCCGTACTTCGTTCCTGCAAGCACCAATGGCAGCGCTTCTGTCGCATTTCTTGCCGTTTCGCTCTAACGTCATACAGGTTTCAGTTCCCTGCGGGATAAACACCGCTTAACGGCTCGTGTTATAGGCATGGCCACCTGCGTTGAAACCACTCTGAATCCAGCCGCTTGGAGTTGCTGTCTTGTCCCTGAAGATCGTTAGTGAAGCCCTTCCCAACACCTTCGAGTTTGAAACCTCGGCGCTGATCAAGGCGTCCGGCTTTCGTGAGTATGATGCGCGCTGGTGGTTCGGCCATCCGGGCTCTGCCGAGCCGCCGGAGCTCAACCTGATCGGTGTCCAGGCGCTTGGCATGGGGCTCGGCACGCTGATCCGGCGCCTGGGCGCCGGACCGGATATCGTGACCGGGCATGATTTCCGTTCCTATTCGCTGGCGATCAAGCTGGCGCTGGTTTCCGGGCTGATGGCCGCCGGCGCGCGGGTTAGGGATATCGGGTTGGCGCTATCGCCGATGGCTTATTTCGCCCAGTTCGCGCTCGACACGCCGTCTGTCGCCATGGTCACCGCCTCGCATAACGAGAACGGCTGGAGCGGCGTCAAGATGGGGGCGGCGCGGCCCTTGACCTTCGGTCCGGAGGAAATGAGCGCATTGAAGACGATCGTGCTTGCCGGCGACTTCGACCTGGTCGGCGGCGGCTCCTATGACTTCGTTGCGGATTTCCGCAAGATCTATCTCGACGACCTGACCCGCGACAAGCGCATAGCGAGAAAGCTCAAGGTGGTCGCCGCCTGCGGCAACGGCACTGCCGGCGCTTTTGCACCTGAAGCGCTGGAACGGATCGGCTGCGAGGTGATCCCGCTCGATGTCGAGCTCGATCATAGGTTTCCGAATTACAACCCCAATCCCGAAGACATGAAGATGCTGCACGCGATCCGCGACAAGGTGCTGGAGACAGGAGCAGATGTCGGGCTTGGCTTCGACGGCGATGGCGACCGCTGCGGCGTGGTCGACAATGAAGGCAACGAGATCTTCGCCGACAAGGTCGGTGTCATGCTCGCGCGCGACATTGCGCGCCTGCATCCAGGCTCGACCTTCGTCGTCGACGTCAAGTCGACCGGATTGTTCAATACCGACGCCGCGCTGCGCGCCGATGGCGCCGTCACCGATTACTGGAAGACCGGCCACTCCTACATAAAACGGCGCGTCGCCGAGCTTGGCGCCATCGCCGGTTTCGAGAAATCCGGCCATTTCTTCTTCAACCCGCCGATCGGGCGCGGCTATGACGATGGTCTGATCACAGCCATCGCTATCTGCGAGATGCTGGATCGCAGCCCCAAAAGCAGCATGGCCGATCTCTATCGCGACCTGCCGCTGACCTTCGGCACGCCGACCATGTCGCCGCACTGCGCCGACGAGCTGAAATATGGCGTGGTCGAGCGGGTCGTTTCCGACTTTCAGGCCATGAAGCATGACGGCGCCATCTTCGCCGGGCAGAAGATCGCCGAGCTGATCACCGTCAATGGCGTTCGCGTCGTTGCCGAGGACGGCACCTGGGGCCTGGTGCGGGCGTCGTCGAACAAGCCGGAGCTTGTCGTCGTGGTGGAGAGCCCGGTGTCGTCGGAGCGGCGCCGGCAGATGTTCGAAGCCGTCGATGCGGTACTGCGCCGCAGCCCCGAAGTCGGCGCCTACAACCAGACGTTCTAAGTTCTCTGGCTAAGGTCTCTGGTCGGCGGCGCCGGTGAGCCTCAATAGGGGCTCGCGACGTCGCCGGTCTCGACATAGACCGACTTCAACTGCGAATAGAGTGCCAACGCGGCAAGTGAGTTTTCTCGCCCGATTCCCGACTGCTTGAAGCCGCCGAAGGGAATTTCGACGGGCGTCAGGTTGTAGGCGTTGATCCAGCAGGTGCCGGCCTGCAGCTCGGCGATGACGCGGTGGGCGCGCGGCAGGTCGCGCGTGAACACGCCGGCGGCAAGGCCAAATTCGGTATTATTGGCGCGGTCGATCACCTCGTCCTCACCGTCGAATTTCAGCACGCTCATGACAGGCCCGAAAATCTCCTCGCGCGCGATGCGCATGGTGTCGGTGACGCCGGTGAAGACCGTCGGCTCGACGAAGAAGCCACCCTGGAAACCTTGCAGCGAAGGTACATTGCCGCCGCAGGCGAGCACAGCGCCATCCTGCTTGCCGGCCTCGATATAGCCGATGACCTTTTCATGCTGCGCCTTGGAGACCAGCGGTCCCATCTGCGTTTCCTGGTCGAGCGGATCGCCGATACGGATCTTCTTGGTCCGCTCGACCAGCCGTTCGACGAAACGGTCGTGGATGCCCTTCTGCACGAAGACCCGCGTGCCGTTGGAGCAGATCTGGCCGGTCGAATAGAAATTGCCGAGCATGGCGCCGCCGATGGCGTTTTCGAGGTCGGCATCGTCGAAGACGATCAGCGGCGACTTGCCGCCAAGTTCCATGGTGGCGTGCTTCATCTTCGAGCCGGCGAGCGACAGCACCTTGCGGCCGGTCGGCACCGAGCCGGTCACCGAAACCTTGGCGACGACATCGTGCCCGACGAGGCCGGCGCCGACATCGCCATAGCCCTGCACGACGTTGAACAGCCCGTCGGGCAGGCCGGCCTCGGTGTAGATTTCGGCGAGCGCCAGCGCCGACAGCGGCGTGTTCTCCGACGGCTTGAACACCATGGCGTTGCCCATGGCGAGTGCCGGCGCCGATTTCCAGCCGGCGATCTGGATCGGGTAGTTCCAGGCGCCGATGCCGACGCAGACGCCCAGCGCCTCGCGCCTTGTATAGGCAAAGGCGCCGCCGAGATCGACGGACTCGCCATTATAGGCAGCGACCGCGCCGCCGAAACATTCGAGGCAGTCGGCTGCCGATGGCGCGTCCGCCACCAGCGTCTCCTGGATCGCCTTGCCGGTGTCCAGCGTCTCGATGCGCGCCAGGTCGGCATTGCGCACGCGCAATATGTCGGCGGCGCGGCGCAGGATGCGCCCGCGCTCGACCGGCTTCAGCCGCGCCCAGGCCGGTTGTGCTGCACGCGCTGCTTCGATCGCCAGTTCAAGCACGTTCGGCGTCGCCGAACGCAGCATCGCGGTGGTCTCGCCGGTTGCCGGATAGATGACCGGCAGCGGCGCACCTTGCTCATCGTCGATGTAGCGTCCGTTGACATAGTGCGATGCCTTTGGCTGGGCGCGCATGGGACCTTCTCCAAACTGTCTTTCGATGGGACCGGCGGGCGGGCACCGCCGGATCATGGCTTATCGCATCGGCTCGAAAATCGGAATCGATTTTCGGAAAGCACGATGCGAGGACTAAAAAAGCGATAGAGCGCTTGTGCGTCCGAATGGACGCACGTCGCTCTATCGATCCGACACCTGCCAGCGCGGATTGATCCATGGTTCCTGGTTGGACGGCGCCAGCGGCGTGCGGCCGAGAATGTGGTCGGCGGCCTTTTCGCCGGTCATGATCGACGGCGCGTTCAGATTGCCGTTGGTGACGCGCGGGAAGATCGAAGAATCGGCGATCCGCAGCCCTTCGACGCCGATGACATGGCATTCCGGATCGACGACGCTCATCCGATCATCCTTGCGGCCCATCTTGCAAGTGCCGCAGGGGTGGTAGGCGCTTTCGGCGTGATCGCGGATGAAGGCATCGAGATCGTCGTCCGACTGCACCTGCGACCCCGGCGAGATCTCCTTGCCGCGATAGGGGTCGAAGGCCGACTGGCCGAAGATCTCGCGCGTCAGCCGGATGCAATGGCGGAACTCGATCCAGTCGTCCGGATGCGACATGTAGTTGAAGCGGATCACCGGCTTCGATCCGGGATCGGGCGAGCGCAGCGTGACGGAACCGCGCGACTTCGATCGCATCGGCCCGACATGCGCCTGGAAGCCGTGTGCCTTCGCCGCCGCCTTGCCGTCATAGCGGACCGCCGCCGGGATGAAATGATACTGGATGTCGGGATAGTCGACGCCGGCGCGCGAGCGCACGAAGGCGGCCGCCTCGAAATGGTTGGTTGCGCCGAGGCCCGATTTGAAGAACAGCCATTGCGCGCCGATCAGCGCCTTGGAGAACGGGTTCAGCACCGAATTCAGTGTGATTGGCTGCGTCGATTCCTGCTGGATGTAGAGTTCCATATGGTCCTGCAGGTTGCGGCCGACGCCGGGCCGGTCGGCGATCACCGGAATGCCGTATTCCCTCAGATGTTGGGCCGGGCCGATGCCGGACAGCATCAGGATCTTGGGCGAATTGATCGAGGAGGCGGCAACGATCACTTCACGTCGCGCCTTGATCACCTGAATCCGTCTGCGCACTTCGATCTCGACACCGGTGGCGCGTTGATTCTCGATGATCACCCGTCGAGCGAAGCCCTTGACCAGGCTTACATTTTTCCGCCTCAGCGCCGGCCTGAGATAGGCACTCGCCGCCGACCAGCGGCGGCCGCCGCGAATGGTCTGCTCCATCGGACCAAAGCCTTCCTGCTTCGCGCCGTTGTAGTCGTCGGTCAGCTCGAAGCCGGCCTGACGGCCTGCCTCGACGAAGGCGCCGTAGAGTGGATTCGTCCTTGAGCCGCGCTGCACGGTCAGCGGGCCGCCGTGGCCGCGCCAGCCATTCTCGCCGCCGTTGGCGTCCTCCATGCGCTTGAAGTAGGGGAGCACGTCGGCAAACCCCCAGCCAGCCGCGCCCTGTTCTGCCCAATGGTCGAAATCGCGGGCGTGACCGCGTACATAGACCATGCCGTTGATCGAGGACGAGCCGCCGATGACCTTGCCGCGCGGCGTCGCCAGCACACGGCCGCCGAGATGCGGCTCCGGCTCGCTGGCAAAACCCCAGTCGTAGAGGCTCATATTGAGCGGGATCGACAGCGCCGACGGCATCTGGATCAGCGGCCCGATGTCGCTGCCGCCAAATTCGATGACGATCACCGAATATTTGCCATCCTCCGACAGCCGGTAGGCCATGGCCGAGCCGGCCGAGCCGGCGCCGATGATGACGAAATCCGCCTCAAGACCGTCTGTCATCATTCGCCTCGTGGAAAGCGCTTCTGCTCTTCGAGCAGGTCGAGGTTCATGTGGTTGCGCATGTAACGTTCCGAGGCCTTCTGCAGCGGCTGGAATTCCCAGGGGTAATGCGTGCCGTTGCGCAGCGCCGGATAGACCACCCAGCGGCGCGCCTGGCTGGCGCGCACGGCGACATCGAAGGCAGCCATGTCCCAGCGCGCCCGGACCTTGCCGGTGAAAGAAGCCACCAAAGCCGCGTGCGCCCGGTCGGCGGCGAGGTTGGTCAATTCCCGCGGATCCGATTCAAGATCAAACAGTTGCGGCGGATCGATCTCGCAATGGATGAATTTGTAGCGGCCCTCGCGGATCGCCACCATCGGCGCGTTGGAGCCTTCGGCCGCATATTCCATCAGCACAGGTTCAGCGCGCGTCTTGCCGTCGAGCAGCGGCAGCAGCGACTGGCCGTCGGTCCATGGCGCAATCGCGCTCATGTCGATGCCGGCGAGGTCGCAAAGCGTCGGCACGACGTCGAGATTGGAAACCGGAGCGTCGATCAGGATGGCCGAAATGTCTTTTCCGGCGATCATCAGCGGCACCCGCGCCGAGCCCTCGAAGAAGCACATCTTGAACCACAGGCCGCGCTCGCCGAGCATGTCGCCGTGATCGGAGCAGAACAGGATGATCGTGTCGTCGAGCATTCTCGTGCGCTCGAGCACCGACAGCAGTTCGCCGACCTTGTCGTCGAGATAGGAGATGCTGGCGAAATAGCCGCGCCGCGCGCGGCGGATCTGCTCGCCGGTGATGTCGAAACTGTCATAGTCGCTGGCGCGGTAAAGCCGCTGCGAATGCGGATCCTGTTCGTCATAGGGGATGAAGCCGACTTCCGGCTCGAGCGCCGGGCAATCCTCGTAGAGATCCCAGTAGCGCCGGCGCGCGACATAGGGGTCGTGCGGATGGGTGAAGGAGACGGTCAGGCACCACGGCCGGCGCGCGGCATCGTCCGAGACGCGGGCGAAATCATAAAGCTTCTGCACCGCGTGAAAAGCGACTTCGTCGTCATATTCCATCTGGTTGGTGATCTCGGCGACACCGGCGCCGGCCACCGAACCGAGATTGTGATACCACCAGTCGATCCGCTCGCCGGGCTTGCGATAATCCGGCGTCCAACCGAAATCGGCCGGATAAATGTCAGTGGTCAGCCGCTCCTCGAAGCCATGCAACTGATCCGGCCCGACGAAATGCATCTTCCCGGACAGGCAGGTGTGGTAGCCGGCGGTACGCAGATGATGCGCATAGGTCGGGATCGACGAGGCGAATTCGGCGGCATTGTCATAGACCTCGGTGCGCGACGGCAACTGGCCGCTCATGAACGCCGCACGGCCCGGCGCGCAGAGCGGCGAGGCGGTGTAATTGTTCTTGAAGCGCGCCGAACGAGCCGCCAGCGCCTTCAGATGCGGCGCATGCAGGAAGTCCGCCGGCCCATCCGGGAACAATGTGCCGTTGAGTTGATCGACCATGACGATCAGAAAATTGGGTCGCTTCGACGTCACTGCGCGCTCCGCTGGCCGAGTTTCGTTTCGAGATAGTCCTCGATCAGCGCGATCGCGGTCGCGGCATTGGGCACGCCGTCCTTCAGCGCGCGCCTGATGTAGAGCCCGTCGATCAGCGCCGCTGTCGCCTCGGCGACACGGTCGGCTTGGCTTCTCGGCAGGATGCCGGTCAGCCCGCTCAACAGATTGGAATGCAGGCGTCGCGCATAGACCTTGAGCAGCCGGCGCAGCGCTGGCGATTTTTGCGCCTCGACATAGAAGGCGAGCCAGGCGGCTATCGTTTCCGGCTGGAACTGGGCGTCGGAGAAATTGACCGCGACCACCGCCGAAACGCGCTGGCGTGGCGTGCTGGCCGATCGAAGCGCGCGCCGCATGTCGGCGGTCAACTCGGCCAGGATGTGCCGCATCGTCGCCAGCAAAAGTTCGTCCTTGGCGCCGAAATAGTGATGGGCGAGCGCCGAGGACACCCCGGCGCGCCCGGCGATTTCCGACATCGTCACATCAAGCGAACCGCGCTCGCCGATCGCCGAGATCGTCGCGTCGATCAGCGCCCTGCGGCGCAGCGGCTCCATTCCGATTTTCGGCATCTTTGCTCCGGTCCGTTGCGGCAAGATTATTTTTTATTGACGGATCAATCAACAAAAATCCGACGCGATTGTGTGGCAAATGTCAGCTGCCGTGACCAGATATCAAGATCAAGTCGTTGTGTGGTTCTGGCCCCTTTACGAAGTCGCTGGGACGGTTCATTCTTGAACAATGTTGATAGCGCGCCGCGACATCGCGTAGCCCGGCCCGCAGGGATGGAGATAATCATGACAGCATGCATCGTCGGCTGGGCGCATTCGCGCTTCGGCAAGCTCGAAGGCGAGACGCTGGAGGGCCTCATCACCAAGGTGGCTAGCGAGGCGCTCGATCATGCCGGCATCGGTCCGGACGAGGTCGACGAGATCGTGCTCGGCCACTTCAATGCCGGCTTTTCCGCACAGGATTTCACCGCAAGCCTGGTCCTGCAGGCCGACGACCGGCTTCGCTTCAAGCCGGCGACGCGCGTCGAGAACGCCTGTGCCACCGGCTCGGCGGCGGTCAGGCAAGGCATCCGCGCCATCGACGCCAATGCGGCGCGTATCGTGCTGGTGGTCGGCGCCGAGCAGATGACGACGACATCAGGTCCGGAAATCGGCAAGAATCTTCTCAAGGCCTCGTATCTGCCCGAGGAGGGCGACACGCCGGCAGGCTTCGCCGGCGTTTTCGGCCAGATCGCGCAAGCCTATTTCCAACGCTATGGCGACCAGTCGGACGCGCTGGCGATGATCGCCGCCAAGAACCACAGGAACGGCGTCGACAATCCCTACGCGCAGATGCGCAAGGATTTCGGCTATGAGTTCTGCCGGCACGAGAGCGAGAAGAACCCCTTCGTCGCCGGTCCCCTGAAGCGTACCGACTGCTCGCTGGTCTCGGATGGCGCCGCCGCCCTGGTGCTTGCCGACACGGCGACGGCATTGAAGATGCGCCGCGCCGTCGCTTTCCGCGCCAATGAGCACGTGCAGGATTTTCTGCCGATGTCGAAGCGTGACATCCTGGCATTCGAGGGTTGCGAGCAGGCCTGGAATCAGGCGCTGAACAAGGCCGGTGTGACGCTCGACGATCTGTCCTTCGTCGAGACGCATGACTGCTTCACCATCGCCGAGCTGATCGAATATGAGGCGATGGGCCTGGCCAAACCGGGCGAGGGCGCAAAACTGGCGCTGGACGGCGAGACGGCGAAGGACGGCCGGTTGCCGGTCAATCCGTCAGGCGGGCTGAAGGCCAAGGGCCATCCGATCGGCGCCACCGGCGTCTCGATGCACGTGCTGAGCGCCATGCAGCTCGTCGGCGAGGCCGGCGGCATCCAGGTGCCCGGAGCAAAGCTCGGCGGCATCTTCAACATGGGCGGCGCCGCGGTAGCCAACTACGTTTCCATTCTCGATCGGATCAGATAAAAGCGGCCCGCATTACAGCGCCGCGCGCCCTTCCGGACGCGAAAAGAGTGCTGTAACACTTTGATTTTACGCATGATCCTTTTCGAAAATCGAATCCGATTTTCGAGGTCACGCGTTAGCGGGGAATTCATGACAAATCCGGTTCTGGTCGAAGTTTTGCGCGGCGCCGTGGTCGAGAGCGCGCATCGTGGCGCTATTGCGGTCTTCGATGCCGATGGCAAGCCGGTCTGGGAAATTGGCGATACGGCTCGCCCGGTGTTCCCGCGCTCAGCGGTCAAGGCGATCCAGGCGCTGCCGCTGGTCGAAAGCGGCGCCGCCGATGCGTACGGTTTCGGCGACCGCGAACTGGCGCTGGCCTGTGCTTCGCATTCCGGCGAGCCGGCGCATGTCGAACTGGCGCGGGCGATGCTGGCCAAGGCCGGGCTGGACGTGGCGGCGCTGGAATGCGGCGCGCATTGGCCGTCGAGCCATGACGCGACAGTTGCGCTGGCCAGCACCGGCAATTTGCCAAACGCGCTGCACAACAATTGTTCTGGCAAGCATGCGGGCTTTCTCTGCACCTGCGTCCACGCCGGCGTCGCCCATCGCGGCTATGTCAAATCAGGCCATGCCTCGCAGGAGATGGTGCGCGATGCGATGCAAGCGGTGACCGGTGCCGCTCATGATGTCGATCATTGCGGCACCGACGGCTGCTCGATCCCGACCTATGCCGTGCCACTGCGCAGCTTCGCGCTCGGCTTTGCCCGCATGGCGACAGGTATCGGCCTTGAACCCGTGCGCGCCAAAGCCGCAAAGCGGCTGCTTTCCGCCTGCATGGCCGAGCCGTTTCTGGTCGCCGGCACAGGCAGGGCCGATGTTGCGCTGATGCAGGCCGCGTCAGGCCGGATTTTTGTGAAGGTTGGGGCCGAAGGCGTCTATTGCGCGGCACTTCCCGAGCTTGGCCTTGGCATTGCACTGAAATGCGATGATGGCGCCGGCCGCGCCGCTGAAGTCACGGTCGCGGCCGTGCTGGCCAGGTTTTTGCACGCCGACAAGGCGCTGGCGGCGATACTGATCGAAGAGGCACATCCGCCCATAGAAAGCCGGATCGGCGCCAAGGTCGGCTCACTCCGCCCTACTGCTGCGCTGAGCTGAGGACGGGCATTCAGCTCACGTGATTGCGTCCGATGGTCAGATGCGCATAGCCACACAAATTCCCAGCGTCCTGCCGTCGCGCCGCAGGAATCGTGTCACGCCGGATCGGCAGATCCGGTTTTCCGGCAATAGCTTGTAGAGTCGCCACGCGAGGCATAAGCTCGACTGATGAGCAGAGCCTTCACGCGCGAAGAAGATAGCGAAAACGCCATCGCCGGCATCGGCGAGCGGCCGATCAGCCACCATCGCAATCTGGTGACGCAACGCGGCCTGGCGCTGATCGACGCCGAACTGGCTGCCCTGCGCGACGATCTGGGCAGAGCGGAAAAGAGGGCCGACCGCGAGCGCATCGCGCTCATCTCGCGCGACCTGCGCTACTGGACCGCGCGGCGTGAAAGCGCCGAGCTTTCCGTGCCGGAACCGGGCAGCGACCTGGTTCGCTTCGGCATGGGCGTCACGCTGGAAGGCGATGACGGCAGGAAGGTGCACTGGAGGATTGTCGGCGAGGATGAGGCGGATCCGGCCAAGGGGACGATTTCCCATGTTTCACCGATGGCCTTGGCCTTGTTCGGCAAGAAGGTCGGCGAAATTGCCGTGGTGAACGGCAGGGAGTGGGAGATTGTGAAGCTCTCCGACAGCTAATGCATGTCGCCCCAAAAGCATGCGGGCCTGACCCGAGGGTGCGCAGCGGTTTTGCGATAGCGACTGCATAAAAACGAGAGATTAAAGCGCGTCGCGGGAATCCATCCCGAACGCGACGCACATTAGCCCTCGACCTTGACGACATGGTCGCGGAAGAACGCCGCAGCACCAGCCTCGTCGATTTCGCCGGCGGCAACGCCCATGACGAACTCATAGATCGTGCCGTTGTCGGCCATCAGCACATAGCCGTTGACAATCAGGAACGCGCCGGCGGCGACGATGGCCGTGCGCTTGTTGCCGTCGACAAAGGCGTGATTTCTGGCGATGCCGAAGATATAGGCCGCGGCCAGATCCTCGATCGATGGATCACCATAGTTGGCCTTGTTCTCGGCTCGGGCGAGCGCCGATTCGAGGGCATTCTCATCCCTCAAACCGTGCGCGCCGCCGTGCCGACGCAACTGCTCGGCGTGCATGGCTTCGACCGCACGCCGGCTCAGGAACTCCCAGCTCATTCGGCGAGCTTCTGAAGCGCGACTTTGTATTTGTCCATGACTTGGCGAGCGGCTTCCATCTGCCGCTCGAAGCTGTCGTCCACTGGCCGAAGGGCGATGCCCTTGCTCGTTTCGACGATCTCAAGCTGATCGCCGGCCTTCAGATTCAGGTGATCGAGAATTTCCTTGGGCAGGATCACGCCTTCGGAATTGCCGATTTTGCGAATGGTCGTGTTCATGGATTCATCCTCTGTTGCAACGCCAATTATAACTCAACTGTCGGCCGTTGCAACATGGATTATAACAATTCAGCCAGCCTGCAGCAGCCGGTCCATCAGCCGGTCGGCGGCCTCGGGAATAAACGTGCCTGGCGGGAAGATCTCCGCCGCCCCCGCCTGCCGTACCGCCTCATGATCTTGCGGCGGGATGACGCCGCCGGCAACGATCAGCATATCGCCGCGGCCAAGCTTCTTCAGCGCGTCCCTGAGTTCGGGAATGAGCGTCAAATGGCCCGCCGCCAGCGACGAGGCGCCAATGATATGCACGTCGTGCTCGACGCCAAGCCTGGCGATCTCGTCCGGCGTCTGGAACATCGGCCCGACGGTGACGTCGAAGCCTAGATCGGCAAAGGCGGTGGCGATCACTTTCTGGCCGCGATCGTGGCCATCCTGTCCCATCTTGGCGACGAGAATGCGTGGCTTGCCGCCGGACTTCTCCTCGAACGCGACGATCTTGTCCTGCAGCCGATCGACCACCGGATTGTCGCCGAGCGCCTTGCGATAGACGCCGGAGATCGTCTGGACGGAGGCGACATGGCGGCCAAAAACCTTTTCCAGCGCCAGTGAAATCTCGCCGACCGTGGCGTTGGCGCGCGCGGCGCGAATGGCGAACTCCAGCAGGTTTTCGCCACTCTCGGCAGCTCGGGTCAGTGCATTCAGTGCATTCTCCACCGCGCCGACGTCGCGCGTGCCTTTCAGCCGCTGCAGTTTCGACAATTGCCGGGCCCTGACTTCGGCGTTGTCGATCTTCAGCACGTCGACTTTGATATCCGTCTCGGGACGATGGGCGTTGACGCCGACCAGGATCTGCTCGCCGGAATCGATCCGCGCCTGCGTGCGCGCGGCGGCCTCTTCGATGCGCAGCTTCGGTATGTTTTTTTCGGTTGCGGCGGCCATGCCGCCCAGGCTCTCGACCTCTTCGATATGGGCAAGCGCGCGCGCCGCCAGGTCATGCGTCAGCCGTTCGAGATAGGCAGAGCCGCCCCACGGGTCGATGATGCGGGTGGTGCCGGATTCCTTTTGCAGGATGAGCTGCGTGTTGCGGGCGATGCGGGCCGAATGGTCGGTCGGCAGCGCCATCGCCTCGTCGAAGGCGTTGGTGTGCAGCGATTGTGTATGACCCTGCGTCGCCGCCATCGCCTCGATCATGGTGCGAATGATGTTGTTGTAAGGGTCCTGCGCCGTTAGCGACCAGCCCGAAGTCTGGCAATGGGTGCGCAGCGACAGCGAGCGCTCGTCCTTCGGCGAGAAGTTCTTCAGCATCAGGGTCGACCACAAAAGGCGGGCTGCCCTCAGCTTGGCGACCTCCATGAAGAAGTTCATGCCGATCGCCCAGAAGAAGGACAGGCGCGGCGCAAAACGGTCGATATCGAGACCTGCGGCGACACCGGCGCGGGCATATTCGATGCCATCGGCGATCGTGTAGGCGAGCTCGAGGTCGGCGGTCGCCCCTGCCTCCTGCATGTGATAGCCGGAGATCGAAATCGAATTGAACTTCGGCATGTGCTGCGACGTGTAGGAGAAGATGTCCGACACGATCCGCATCGAAGGTTTTGGCGGATAGATGTAGGTGTTGCGCACCATGAACTCTTTCAGAATGTCGTTCTGAATGGTCCCCGCAAGGTCCTTTTGCGCAACGCCCTGTTCTTCCGCGGCGACGATGTAGAGCGCCATGATCGGCAGCACCGCGCCGTTCATGGTCATCGACACCGTCATCTCGTCAAGCGGGATGCCGTCGAAGAGCTGGCGCATGTCGAGGATGGAATCGATGGCGACGCCTGCCATGCCGACATCACCGGCAACGCGCGGATGATCGCTGTCGTAGCCGCGATGCGTGGCAAGGTCGAAAGCCACCGACAGTCCCTTCTGGCCGGCCGCGAGGTTGCGCCGGTAAAAGGCGTTCGACTCTTCCGCCGTCGAGAAGCCGGCATATTGCCTAATCGTCCACGGCTGCTGGACATACATGGTCGGGTAGGGGCCGCGCACGAATGGCGGCAGGCCCGGATAAGTGTCGAGATGCGGCAACCCCTTGAAGTCGCCCTGGTTGTACAGATGCTTGATGGCCAGTCCTTCCGGGGTCATCCGCTGGCCCTTGACCTCGATCGGCGCCCGGCGCGGCGCCGACCAGCCGATCTGGCTGAAATCCGGAATCATGATGCTGCTCCGATCGATTGATCGATACGGATCGGAAACAGCGGCTCGCACACCGCGACGCCCTCGGTGACCGAGGGCCGCCGCTCCGCCGCCAAGGTTTCGACCGGACGTTCGATCTTCGACGGGTGAAGCGTCGTGCCGATGATGGCCCGGTCGCCCGCCTGATAGGCAGCATTGCGGCGGGCGGCGGCCGCCTGAACCCGTTTCTGGATGTGTCCTTGCTGCAGGCTGGACAGAACGCCGCCTTCCGCCTCGATCCGCTGGAATTCTTCCCACGCCGCTTCGCAGAGTTCGGCAGTCAGCGCTTCAACGGCGCCCGAACCGCAAGCAGGGTCGGCGACATGATCGATATGGCTTTCGTTGGCCATGATCAGTTGCGTATTGCGGGCGATACGGCGGGCAAAGCCCGCCGGCAGGCCATGCGCGATCGTATGCGGCAGGATGGAGACCGAGTCCGCCCCGCCGGCTGCCGCGGCAAAAGCGGCGATCGTGGTGCGCAGGATGTTCGTCTCCGGGTCCGCCGAAGTTATCATGCGGAACGATGTCTCGGCATGGATGTTGGCGGTGGCGGCGGAGATCGAGCATGCCTCCTGGACCCGCGCCCACAGCCTGCGCAGGGCCCTGACCTTGGCCATCGATACGAACTGGTCCTGGTCGACGCTCAGCGCAAAGCCGATATGGGGCGCCGCATAGACAAGCGGCTGGCGCGCCTCCTCAAACATCCGGAGATAGGAGACCGCCGAAGCCATCATGGTGCCCAGCTCCTGCGCTTCGGTGGCACCGGCATTGTGGAAGACGCGTCCGTCTGCCTCCAGCAGGACCCCGGGCACGCCCATCGAGAAAAAGTGCGCCAGGGACTGCGGCATCGACGCCTGCAAGGCCTCGATCGACATCCGCAACCGGCCGGTTCCGGCAAAGATCGCCGCCGGGTCGATGCCGAAGGACAGGTTGAGCTTTGCCGGGTCTGACCGGCGCTTGCTCAAGAACGCAACCAGCCAGTCGGCCACGGCGCGGCTCCAGGGATGCGCGTCGATGCGGACCTGGATGCGGTTGAGTGGCACGCCGTCCAGCACGGTCTCCAGCGCCTGGGCAGTCCTCGGCAGGCCGTAGCCGAACGCATTCGGCGCGCCTTCGAAGACAAGCGACAATCCGGTGGCGCCCTGTGCGACGTCCTCCAGGGCCTGGGCTTTGGCGCGGCCGACATCCGGATCGTCGATACGCTGGCTGACGATCCACGGCGATCCGGGGTTTGCCCGTGCGAGAGGCTCTGCGGTGACCGAACGATCATAAAGCGGTTCGACGCGGATGCCATCGTCCGTATGGGATACGAGTTTTTCCTCGAAGGATCCGCCGGCCAGGGCTTTTTCCGCAAGGGCCAGCCACCGCTGCCGGTCAGGGTTCGGAAGTTCGGCATCGTGGTTCAAGGCACCGGCCATCCGCTCTCCTCGTCTTCTCGGCCGATAGGCCTGGAACGTCAGTCTACGGTTCCCCGTCGCATATCACAATGCAACACGCGCCCTGCGACGGTGAACCGTCAACCGATTGCCAAACATGCGCAAAATCCGCAAGCTCCAAAACCCAATTTCGACCATGGCCATTGTCGCTGCGCAATGGCGTCATTATACCTGCGGCGAGCCCCGCTACTTTCAATAGATCAGGGCATTCAACACTTCAGGTTGCGGAGACCCGACACATGGCTGACGACACCAGTATTTTCATCGGAGCCAGCCGAAAGCCTGATGACAGCTACCAGCGCGCCGAAAACCTGCTGCTTCAGTATGGCAATCGTCATGGCCTGGTCACCGGCGCGACCGGCACCGGCAAGACCGTGAGCTTGCAGATTTTGGCGGAAGGTTTCTCCAATGCCGGCGTGCCGGTCTTCTGCGCCGACATCAAGGGCGACCTGTCCGGTATCGCCATGATGGGCGCGGCACAGGATTTTCTGGTCAAGCGCGCCGAGCAGGTCAAGCTCGATCCCTATGATTTCCAGGAATTTCCGGTCATATTCTGGGATCTTTTCGGCGAGCAGGGCCATCCGATCCGCGCCACCGTCTCGGAAATGGGGCCGCTGCTGCTGTCGCGGCTTATGAACTTGTCCGAGGCGCAGGAAGGTATCATGAACATCGCCTTCCGCATCGCCGACGAGGAAGGCTTGTTGCTGCTGGACCTGAAGGACCTGCAAGCGCTTCTTGCCAACATCGCCGAACGCGCCGAAGAAATCGGCGCTCGCTACGGCAATGTGACGAAACCTTCGGTTGGCGCAATCCAGCGCACGCTGCTGGTTCTGGAGCAGCAGGGCGCGACGAATTTCTTCGGCGAGCCGGCATTGCGGATCGCCGACATCATGCGCACCACCCGCGACGGGCGCGGCGCGATCAGCGTGCTGGCCGCCGACAAGCTGATGATGAATCCCCGGCTCTATGCGACATTCCTGTTGTGGCTGATGTCGGAACTGTTCGAGGAGCTGCCCGAAGTCGGCGATCCCGACAAGCCAAAGCTGGTCTTCTTCTTCGACGAGGCGCACCTTCTGTTCGACGACGCGCCGAAGGTGCTGATCGACCGCGTCGAGCAGGTGGTCCGCCTGATCCGTTCGAAGGGCGTCGGCGTCTACTTCGTCACCCAGAATCCGCTGGATATCCCCGAAACCGTTCTGGCCCAGCTCGGCAACCGGGTGCAGCACGCCCTGCGCGCCTACACGCCACGGGAGCAGAAGGCCGTGAGGACCGCCGCCGAGACGTTCAGGCCCAATCCCGACTTCGACTGTGCTACCGTGATCACGCAGCTCGGCACCGGCGAGGCGCTGGTCTCGACGCTGGAAGCCAAAGGTGTTCCGTCCATGGTCCAGCGGACGCTGATTCGCCCGCCGTCGTCGCGACTTGGCCCGATCACGCCTGACGAGCGCCGCACGCTGATCACCGAGAGCCCGGTTGCGGGACAGTACGATCAGACCGTCGATCGTGAATCGGCTTTCGAGATGCTGCAGAAAAAAGCCAAGGATGCGTTGGACGCGGAGGCGCAGCAGCAGGAGAGCGGCGGCTCGCGCTGGACCATTCCAGGCTTCGGCAATGACGATCCCGCCCCCCAGCCCACCGGCGGCAGGCGAGCACCGGCGCCGCGAGCGTCCAATCGCCAGACGGTGGCGGAGGCGGCGATCAAATCGGTGGTTCGCTCTGTCGGGACGTCGGTTGGACGGGCGATCGTGCGCGGCATCCTCGGCAGCCTGGCAAGGGGGCGGCGCTGAAAGCACCGCATCGGACCCAAAACTGGGCACCGGTTGCGAGAATCCGATGCTCAGGCCAAAATATCGGGCCCCCAAAATGGGCGCCGAGTCTGGAAAAATCCCGGTACTGTGTCGCAGGCGGCACCAGGCTGAATTGGGGCTGCGAACGGCAGCTTCGGGCCAAGAACCGACCTCCATGATGCCTGCTATCACTTAGTACGACCCAATCAATCAGCCGTCATCTCTCAATTATTAAGCCCAACTTAAAGACGCATCCGGATATTGGCATCTAATCGAGGAATACGTTTGGCTTTATCGTTTTCGCAACGGTCTGAAAGGTTGGGAAGGGATAGGGCTTTGAATTCACGGAATCGGTATGTAGCGTCGATGGCTGCTGTGGCTATGCTTATGCTAGCCTCCACTGGCGCAATGGCCGATCAAAAGGGAAACTCGGAGCCACTGGCGATCCAAGATCAGGGCAGCTTCGCCGTCGGCGGGACGGTGCTGAGCAATCCCGGTGCCTACAATAACAATGCGCCCACCGCCGAAGGGCAAACTTTACACGGAGATCATCTCTACGCCTCCTATCAAGTCCCGCAGAATCCGAAAGCGCTGCCTATCGTCATGCTGCACGGCGCCTTCCAGTCGGCGCGAAGCTGGGAGACCACCTCGGACGGGCGCGAAGGCTTCCAGACGATTTTCCTGCGCAAAGGCTACCCGGTCTATCTGGTCGATCAGCCGCGTCGCGGCCGCGCGGGCAACAGCACCGTCGCTGCGACGATCAAGCCGGACCCAAACGATCAGCTCTTCTTCGACCAGTTCCGGATCGGCAAGTGGCCGGACTACTTCGACAACGTGCAGTTTGACCGCAAGCCGGAAACGCTGGACCAGTTCTTCCGTTCGGTCACGCCCAACACCGGACCCTACGACGCCGGTGTGATCTCGGACGCAATGGCGGCGCTGTTCGCAAAGACCGGCCCGGCAATCCTATTCACCCACTCGCAGGCTGGCGGGCCAGGCTGGCTGACGGCGATCAAGAGCCAGAACGTCAAGGGGATCGTGTACTATGAGCCAGGCAGCGGCTTCATCTTCCCCGAGGGTGAGCTTCCGGAAGACATGCCGAGTGCGGCCGGCACGCTGAAGCCGGAGGCAGTGCCGCTGGCGGATTTCGAGAAGCTCGCCCGCATCCCGATCGCCATCTACTACGGCGACAATTTTCCAATCGAGCCGACCACGGAGCGCGGACAGGACAATTGGCGTGTGCGCCTCGCCATGGCCAAGCTCTGGGTCGAGGCCGTCAACAAGCATGGCGGCGATGCCACGCTGGTGCACCTGCCCGAGATCGGCATCAGGGGAAACACGCACTTCCCGTTCTCGGATCTGAACAATGTCGAGATCGCGGATCACACCGCAAAGTTCCTGACCGAGAAGAAGCTGGACTAACGCGTCCCGCGTGACCTCTCGCGGGGTCCTCCGAGCCCATCATTCGCAAAGCAGAGAAAGGAGGTCGGAATGACCAACGAAGTCATCGACAAAAGACGGCGCGAGTTCCTCGGCGCCTCGGCGCTCGTTCTCTCAGGCGCAATGTTAGGAGTTCCAGCAATGAATACCACCGCTGTCGCAGCCGACTACAAGCAGAATCCGTTCAGCTTGGTCTATGGCGGGGCGATCACGACGAACGAGCCGGGCGAGGTCAATATCCACCCGGTCAAATACAAGCTCCACGGCCTGGGCATCGTCGCCAACGTCTACACGCCGGCGGACTATGATCCAAGTCAGAAATATCCCGCCATCGTCGTGGCCCACCCCAATGGCGGGATAAAGGAGCAAGTCGCGGGCTTATATGCCCAGCGCCTGGCCGAACAGGGCTACATCACGATCACCGCGGATGCCGCCTACCAGGGCGGAAGTGGCGGCGAGCCGCGCAGCGTGGATAAACCCGCATTCCGCATCGAGGACATCCACGGCATGGCTGACTTCATCATCCGCTACGAAGGCGTAGATGCCGATCGTCTTGGCCTGCTCGGCATCTGTGGCGGCGGCGGATACTCGTTGTCCGCGGCGAAGGCCGACAAGCGCTTCAAGACGGTCGCGACGCTCAGCATGTTCAACTCCGGACGGGTCCGGCGCAACGGCTTCGCGGATTCGCAACTCGACACGATTCAGGAGCGCCTGAAGCAGGTTTCCGAGGCCCGCGCCCAGGAGATGGCCGGCGGGGAAATCCTCTACTCGGGCGACGCCAATCTGACGGACGAGCAGATCGCTGCGCTGCCGTTCGAGATGTATCGGCAGGGTTACGAGTACTACTGGAAGACGCACGCACATCCCAACTCGACCTTCAAGTACACCACGAGCAGCTTGCTGGACCTGATGCGCTGGGATGCCACCGACCAGATTGACCTGATCGACCAGCCGCTGCTGATGATCGCAGGCAGCAAGGCCGACAGCCTGTACATGACGGAGGATGCCTTCCCCAAGGCAACCGGGACGAAGGACAAGGAACTGTTCAAGATCGAGGGCGCGACCCATATCGAAACCTACTGGGTCCCCGAATATGTCGATGCCGCTATGGGCAAGCTGACGCCGTTTTACGCCCGGACGCTTGTTTCCGACCGTTCGTAACCCGCCGACCCCTTAATTCACAGGTGACGTGCGGCTCGGTTCCGGGACGTCATCTCCTTTCCCCAACCTCAAGGAGTCATTCTTTGAAGAAGCTCACCCGAAACCTGTTCGTCGCAGCCAGCCTGCTTTTGTCCGGAGGGATTCCCACCATGGCTATCGCCCAAAGCGAGACCCCCGCCGCGTCCGATACCCCTCCTGCCCAGCAGCAGTCGCGAGCGCAGCAGCTCTATGGCGATATCGCGCCGAAGATGGCCGAATTGACCGACGAGGTGCTGTATGGCGACATCTGGGAGCGTCCCGGGCTTTCCAAGCGGGATCGCAGCCTGGCGACCGTCAGCGCGCTCGTCGCCATGAACCGCCCCGACCAGCTTCGTTCGCACCTTGCCATCGCCAAGCGCAACGGCGTCACCGAGGAAGAACTGATCGAGACGATCACCCATCTCGCCTTCTATTCCGGCTGGCCCAACGCGGTATCCGCGATCGCCGTCGCCAAGGAAGTCTTCAAGAAATGACGCGGATCCAAAGGAAGCGAATGAAACTCGCCGCCATGACCGCCGCCTCGTTCGTCCTTGCTGCTTCGATCGCCTCGGCCCAGTCCGAGCAGGCGGTTACGGTGACGCGCGCCGGATCGCAGCCGTCCACGACGGGCGCGGCTGAGAATTTCATCGGCTCCGTCCGAGTCGACGACCGGTTCAAGGGAAGCGGCGACGCGCGGATCAGCGGCGCAACCGTCACCTTCGAGCCGGGAGCACGGACCGCCTGGCACACGCATCCGCCCGGCCAGACCCTGATCGTCACGCAGGGTGTCGGCCGGGTGCAGCACGAAAATGGCCCCGTTCAGGAAATCCGCCCGGGCGACACCGTCTGGATTCCGCCGGGCGTGAAGCACTGGCATGGCGCTAGCCAGACGGTCGGCATGAGCCACATCGCCTTCTCCGAAGCACTCGACGGCAAGACCGTCGAATGGATGGAGCAGGTTTCCGACGAACATTACGGCCGCTGATCGCCAAATCCAAGTGAACCGCAGTGGCGGCCCCATTCCTTCCTTGAATCCTTGCGAGCTCGCCCTTGAAGAAACTTCTCGTTGCAACTGGCGCCTTGGCCGCCTGCGCCGCCTCTCTGGTCGGCTGGCAGGTCCGCGCTGAAACCAACCGCGTCCAGTTTCCCGAACTCGATGAACTGGTCCACTACACGACGGTCAGGCGCGGCAATGTGGTCGAGCACATCATGACCACGCCCGCGGCCATCGAGGCCGTCAAGAGCGGGCAGCCTATCCCGGCGGACACGCATTTCGTCCTGGTCGATCATCGCGACGGTGAACTCTATCGCTACTTCGTCATGCAGAAGGGCGAAGGCTTTGGTGCCGAGTATGACGAGAGCCGCCGTACCGCCGACTGGCAATTCCAATGGTTCTGGCCGGACAGGTCGATCAACATGGACGAGAACACCGCACGCTGCCAGTCGTGCCATCGCAGCCAGGAGGGCAGCGATTACCTTTTCACGGGCTATCGCATTCCCCGATTCAACGGCACTCCGGTCGAGTGAGCCGGGAGGTCCGACATTTGAGCCCTGTTTTCCTGTCTCGACTGGCCTTCGATCTCAGTGCGGCCGGGCTGCTGCTCTTCGGTCTCTCCTACTGGTGGCTCGGCAACGTCGCCCATGAACTGGCTGGAACCGCCATGTTCCTGTTGCTCATCGTCCATAACGTCTTCAACCGCCGCTGGTACGGCACGATTCCGAAAGCCCGCCACGAAGCGCGCGGGCTGTTCAACATCGCGGTGACGTTCCTGCTGATGCTGGCAATGCTGGTGCTACTGACCACCAGCGTGCTTATTTCCAACCCGCTGTCAGGCATCATGTCACCTTATGGCGGCTTCACCATTCGGCAGATCCATACGCTCGCGGCCTACTGGGTTCTCGTGATCGTATCCGTTCATCTCGGCCTGCGCTGGCCGATGCTCATGGGCGTGGCGCGCAAGCTCACTGGAATTTCACAGCCCAATGCCGTTCGGACGCTCGCGCTCCGCCTGATCGCCGTCCTCATTGCGATACACGGCGTCTGGAGTTCGTTCGAGCTGACTGTCGGCACGAAGCTCTCCATGCAGATGACGCTCGACTGGTGGAACTTCGAGGAATCCGTCGCGGGCTTTTTCATCCACTGCGTCGCGATCGCTGGGCTCTATATGACCCTGACCTACTACGCCTTGAAATGGCTCCAGACGAGAAAGCGCAGGACCGGATCAGTCGCCGCGATACCGGAGAACATCCGCCAATAAGGCCAGCGCCGGCGATTGTTGTCGTCGGCTCGGGTAGTAGAGGTGATAGCCGGGAAAGGACGGGCACCAGTCCTCCAGAACCCGCACCAAGCTCCCGTCAGCAACGTATGGGAGCACCTGATCTTCGGGCATGTACGCCACACCGAGGCCGTCCAGGGCCGAAGATAGCCTTATGCCGAGACTGTTGAACACGAGCTGGCCTTCTCCACGCACCTTCACCTCGCGTCCGTCCTTCTCGAGACCCCAGGCGAATATGCCGCCATAAGTCGGAAGCCGAATGTTGATGCACTGGTGCGCGGTCAGGTCCTGCGGGGTCCCCGGAATTGGATACCGCTTGAAATAGGCCGGCGACGCGACGACAGCCATGCGCATGTTAGGGCCGATGCGCACCGCGATCATATCCTTCGCAACCTGCTCGCCCATCCGCACCCCGGCATCGAATCCTTCGGAAACGATATCGGTCAGGCCGTAGTCGATGATGATTTCGACCTCGATGTCCGGGTAATCCGGCAGGAAGCGTTTGAGCGCGGGCTGCAGGATCGAGATTGCGGGATGCTCGCCAGCCGTGATGCGGACGGTGCCAGCCGGCTTGTCCCGGAGTTCGCTCAAGGCCGCCAGTTCGGCTTCGATCTCCTCAAAACGTGGCGCGATCGTGCGCAGCAGGCGTTCGCCCGCTTCCGTCGACGCAACGCTGCGTGTCGTCCGGGTCAGGAGCCGCAGGCCCAATCGCTCTTCGAGATTGCGGATGGTCTGGCTCAGCGCCGACGGGGAAACCCGAAGCTTCGCGGCGGCGCGCGTGAAACTCCGCTCCCTGGCGACGGCTGCGAATGCGGCGAGATCGTTGAAGTTTTCCATCTGGATTTGTTAGCTCATCTAAAAGGCTCATGCGGATTATAGCGCCTTATCGCAAGTTGCTGCAGGCACTAAATTTGCGGTCATCGGCCGTGGAAGGCGAGGAACAGACTGCCTCTCAGGTTTGCCAGCGGGTGGATCGAACTCCCATCGCAGCCAGACGGAACGCTATAAGAAGGACCCGCAACATGACGAATGAGAGCGTAATAGGCCGCCGCATCTTTCTCGGCGCGGCGGCAACGCTAGCGGCCACTCCCATCCTCGCCAGCGCCAGTTCGCGGGCATCGGCGCAGACCGGCAATGCGAGCGGCTCTGCAGCAGTCCCGTCGAGCGATCGCCGGAAGCTTGGAACGCTGGAGGTCTCCAGCGTCGGGTTGGGCGTCAGAACATGCATCGTACCTACCAGACGACAATTCCGTCGCGGCCGGAGATGATCAACATCATCCGCACGGCCCACGAGCGCGGCGTTACCTTTTTCGACACCGCCGAAGCTTATGGCCCGCATGAGTGCGAACAGATTCTTGGCGAGGCCATTGAGCCGTTCCGCGACGAGGTCGTGATCACCTCGAAATTCGGCTGGAACATCGACCTTGAGACGGGCGAGCGGGGACCCGGCCTCATCAGTCGCCCGGACCACATCAAACTGGCGGTCGAAGGCATGCTCAAGCGCCTCCGCACCGACCGCATCGACCTTCTTTACCAGCACCGCGTCGATCCGGAGGTTCCGATCGAGGACGTCGCGGGCGCCGTCAAGGACCTGATGGACGAGGGCAAGGTCCTACATTGGGGCCTCTCCGAAATGGGACTCAACACACTGCGACGCGCCCACGCCGCGCTTCCCGTCTCCGCCGTCCAGAGCGAGTATTCGATGCTGTGGCGCGGGCCAGAAGACGAGGTGCTTTCAGTCTGCGAGGAGCTGGGCATCGGCTTCGTGCCGTGGAGCCCGCTCGGCGTCGGGTTTCTGACGGGCGCGATCGACGAGCGGACGCGGTTCGCGGAGGGCGACATCCGCGGGATCGAGTCGCGCTTCTCGCCTGAGAACCTGCCCGCGAACCTGACGCTCGTTAAATTGCTGGGTGACTGGGCCGACAGGAAGCAGGCCACCAGGGCGCAGATCGCGCTCGCATGGCTGATGGCGCAAAGACCCTGGATCGTTCCGATTCCCGGCACTACGCAGATGCCGCACATGCTCGAGAACATCGGCGCCGTTTCGATCCGCTTCACGCCCGAGGAGATCGGCGAGCTCAATTCGGCGGTCAAGGCGATCGAGGTGCGCGGCCAGCGCCTGCCCGACGCCGTTCTCGCGTTCTCGAATGTCGAGGCGCCTAAAAAGAACTGAAGGAGCTACCATGATGAAACACCGGCATCTCGGAAATCTAGAGGTTTCGGTCCTTGGCCTCGGCTGCATGGGCATGACTGGCGTCTACGGTTCCAACGCGGACAAGAGCGAGATGATCAAGCTCATCCACGATGCGCATGATCGTGGTGTGACGTTCTTCGACACGGCCGAGGCCTATGGTCCCTTCGCCAACGAGGAGCTTGTCGGCGAGGCTCTCGCGCCGATCCGTGACGACGTCGTCATCGCCACCAAGTTCGGCTTCGACATCGACCTCGGGACAGGCGCGCGCAGCGGAGGCACCAACAGTCGTCCCGAGCACATCAAGGCGGTGGCCGAGGCGGCATTGAAACGCCTGAAGACCGACCGGATCGACCTGTTCTACCAGCATCGGGTCGATCCCGACGTGCCGATCGAGGACGTCGCCGGAGCTGTCAGGGATCTCATCGCAGGGGGCAAGGTCAAGCACTTCGGCCTCTCCGAAGCGGGAGTTCAGACGATCCGCCGCGCGCATACGGTGCAGCCTGTTACCGCCGTTCAAAGCGAATACTCGCTGTTCTGGCGCGGGCCGGAAGTCGAGCTTTTGCCGACACTTGAAGAACTCGGGATCGGTTTCGTGCCGTTCAGTCCCCCCGGTGCGGGATTCCTGACCGGGAAGATCGACGAGAACACCAGGTTCGATCCAACGGACTTCCGCAGCAGCGTGCCGCGCTTCTCTCCAGAATCCCGTAAGGCCAACATGGCGCTGGTCGACATCGTCAAGGCCGTCGCAGGGCGCAAAGGCGCAACGCCTGCACAAGTCGCTCTCGCCTGGCTGTTGGCGCAGAAGCCATGGATCGTGCCGATCCCCGGAACCACGAAGCTCCATCGGCTGGAAGAAAACCTCGGTGCGGTCGACGTGACGCTCTCGACAGACGACCTGGGGGAAATCGCAACGGCGCTTTCGAAGATCGAAGTCCAAGGTGAGCGCCTTCCGGGGGCGGTGCTCAAAATGACGGGCCTCTGATCAACATTTCGGAGAAAGAGATGGTCCCCGACAGTCCGACGCGGAGGGAAATCCTCATGTCCTCGCTGCTTCTATCCCTCACGGCAGGCGGAGCAGCATCGCTCTCTCCGGCCGCGGCGGCGCAACTCCCGGAAGGAAAGATGCTCGTTGCGTATTTCTCGCGAAGCGGGAACACGCGCGTCATCGCGGGTCAGGTAAGCCGCGCATTGGAAGCTGACCTGTTCGAGATCGTGCCCGAAAATCCCTATCCCGCCGACTATTTTGAGACGGCCGAGCAAGCGCGACAGGAAAGTGCCCGTGGCTACGAGCCGCCTCTTAAAGCGCAGGTAACCGACGTCGCTCAATACACGACGGTATTCCTTGGCTTCCCGATTTGGGGAATGACGGCGCCGCCAGTCGTCCGCTCGTTCCTCGCCACGCATGAATTCCTGGGCAAGACTATCATCCCTCTCATCACGCATGGCGGTTACGGTCTGGGCGATAGCCTGACGGTCGTCGCCAGCCACACGCCACAAGCCAGCCTTGTCGAAGGTTTCTCTATGCAAGCCCCTCAGGAGCGGCAGACCGCCGAGCGGGTCATGGAGTGGCTGGATGGATTGAACGTCGCAAAATGATTCGGAGCGCCCGCATAGGCCTGCCTTGCGTGCGGAAAACTTCTGTCCCTAGGTTGGCATTGTTTCAATTGCCGCGAAGCGGTCGTTGCAGATCGAATGCCTGGAGCTGCCTTCGGGTCATGAACTGACTGGTTGCGTTGCCACATAGTCGGACCCAAAGTCGGCGCCGATTTTGGGACAATCCGATGCTCTGCAAAGACCAGCCGGAGCGGCGAAAGTCCGCCCCTCCAGCGCTTTCGACCAGCTCAGAAGATCGAGTCCGAAATCGCCCTTGCCGGGCCGAGCAGGATCGATCCTTCTGGGACCCCCGCATCGATTGGAATGGCTTTGCGGTCTGCCGTGGCAACCAGTTCCTGACCGACACCGGCGGTAACGATCACCGGCGTCTTGTTGGGCACACGGTCATAAAGGTCGATAATGTCCTGATTTATCAAGCGAACGCAGCCAGATGACACCGATTTGCCTATGGAAAACCACTCCGGCGAGCCGTGCAGGCGGTAAAGCGTGTCCTCGTTGCCCTCGAAGAGATACAGCGCCCGCGCTCCGAGCGGATTGGTGAGCCCGCCGGGCATGCCGCCATTCTCGGCGCTGTATTTTGCGTACTCGGGCTGGCGGGCGATCATTTCGGCCGGCGGCGTCCATTTCGGCCACTTCTGCTTCCACTGGACGACGGCATCGCCAGACCATTCGAAACCGGCGCGACCCAGCCCGACCCCATAACGAATGGCTTGTCCGCCCGGACGCACGAGATAGAGGTGGTGGCCGGCCGTATCGACGACGATGGTGCCGGGCGCTTGGCCGGTCGGATCGGGAACGATCTGACGCAGAAATTGCTCGTCGATTTTCTCGTAGGGTATGCCCGGCAGCTCGAACCCATTGTCGCTGACCGGACCGTACATTGTCGCATAGTCCACGAGCGGCGGCTCGACGTTGGCTGGCGGCGGCGGCTCGACAGGCCGGCCTGCCGTCGTGGTGCAGGCGGAAACCGCAATCGAGGCGGCGCCGAGCGCAGCGGCGTTGAGAAAGCCGCGACGGCTCAGGCGATAGGAGTCGATTTCGGTTGTGAACATCGTTGCCTTTTTTTAAGTCTCATATCGAAACAGAACATGAATACGCCAATCAGTACGGCGCGCCAGCCCTACCAATGCCTAGCGCGATAGGCGGTTCCGATTCTGGCCTGAGGGTGAACAAACAAAGGCAAAGCTGTGACGGTTCAGCTCCTGTTGCGCCGAGGCAACAGGCCCGCAGCGCCGCGCGTCAGCAAGGACGCTGTCGCAGTTTTATTTTGCCTATGATCCTTTCCAAGAATCGATTCCGATTTAGGGTCATGTGTCAGCCTGCGGCGAGCAGGCCTTCGAGCGAGGGCAGGATCAGGGCCGGCGGAAAGTCCCGGTATTCCTCGGGCTGGTCGGAGCGGTTGATCCAGACTGTCCGGAACCCGAATTTGGTGGCGCCGGCGACGTCCCAGCGGTTGGATGACTGAAACGACACCGCACCCGGATAGAGACGCCAGCCTGTCGTGACCATGTCGTAGACCGACGGATCAGCCTTGAAGCGCTTGACGGCCTCGACGGAATAGATGTCGTCCAGAACCTGGTCGAGCGCGGCCGATTTGACCGCCGCTTCCAGCATTTCAGGCGAGCCGTTGGATAGGATCGCCAGCTTGGCGCCAGATGCTTTGAGCGCCTTGAGCACGGCCGGCACCTCCGGATAGCAGTCCAGCCGCCAATAGGCGTCGAGCAGCTTGGCCCTCAGTCCCTTGTCCGCGGAGGGAACCTTTCGCAACGCGAAATCCAGCGCCTGTTCGGTGAGTTGCCAGAAATCAGCGTAGGCGCCCATCAGCGTCCTCACCCAGGAATATTCCAGTTGTTTGGCGCGCCAGATCTCCGACAGGAGCTGGCCGTCCGGTCCGATCTGGTCGGCATGACGGCGGACGGCTGCGTGCACGTCGAACAGCGTTCCGTAAGCGTCGAAAACGTAAGCCGCATGTTGCATGGTAACAGTTTTGCGGCGAGGCAAGGCCGGGCGCAAGCACGGATTGCAATTTCGCATGCCGCTGGCCTTAACAAATCTCAGCCAAATCAGTTGACGGCAGACGCCAAAGCATCTTCCAATGGCGAGACAGGACAGCTCTGAAACGCGGATTCAAGCGATGACACTGGCGGCTGCGGCGCAATCCGCGACATGGACCTTCGTGGATGGCGACTGGTATGAAGGCAACGTCGCCATTCTGGGGCCGCGCAGCCATGCCATGTGGCTCGGCACCAGCGTGTTCGATGGCGCCCGCTGGTTCGAGGGCGTCGCCCCCGACCTCGACCGCCACGCCGCGAGGGTGAACGCCTCGGCGATCGCGCTTGGTCTCAAACCATCCATGAGCGCCGAAAAGATCGTCGGGCTGACCTGGGACGGGCTGAAGAAGTTCGACGGCAAGACGGCGGTCTACATAAGGCCGATGTACTGGGCCGAGCATGGTGGCTATATGGGCGTGCCGGCCGATCCGGCCTCGACCCGTTTCTGCCTTTGCCTCTATGAATCGCCGATGATCCCGCCGTCGGGCTTTTCGGTCACCGTCTCGCCGTTCCGGCGCCCGACCATCGAGACCATGCCGACCAACGCTAAGGCCGGCTGCCTTTATCCCAACAACGGTCGTGCCATCCTCGAAGCCAAGATGCGCGGCTTCGACAACGCGCTGGTGCTCGACATGCTGGGCAATGTCGCCGAGACCGGAACCTCGAACATTTTCCTGGTCAAGGATGGCCATGTCCTGACGCCGGCGCCGAATGGCACGTTCCTGTCCGGCATCACCCGCTCTCGGACGATGACGCTGCTTGACGAGTATGGCTTCAAGATCATCGAAAAGGCGCTGTCGGTGCGCGAATTCCTCGAAGCGGACGAAATATTCTCGACCGGAAACCACTCGAAAGTCGTGCCGGTCACCCGCATCGAGGATCGCAGTCTCCAGCCCGGGCCTGTAGCGAAAAAGGCGCGCGAACTCTATTGGGATTGGGCGCATTCGACTTCGGCCGGCTGACTGGCTAAAAAGCGAACCGGCGCTTCGTTCCGGAGTTGCTCCACACCAATCCAGACCTATGTTAGTCCGGTATCGACACCGGATTTTTTCCACGAGGAGTACCACCGATGGCTTTTGAATTGCCCGCCTTGCCCTATGACTACGAGGCATTGCAGCCTTACATGTCGAAGGAGACGCTGGAGTATCACCACGACAAGCACCACAAGGCCTATGTCGACAACGGCAACAAGCTGGCTGCCGAAGCCGGGCTCGGCGATTTGTCGGTCGAAGAGGTTGTGAAACAATCCTTCGGCAAGAACCCCGGGCTCTTCAACAATGCCGGCCAGCACTACAATCACATCCACTTCTGGCAATGGATGAAGAAGGGCGGCGGCGGCAACAAATTGCCGGGCGCGCTGCAAAAGGCGTTTGACAGCGATCTTGGCGGTTACGACAAGTTCAAGGCCGATTTCATCGCCGCCGGCACCACCCAGTTCGGTTCGGGCTGGGCCTGGGTTTCGGTCAAGGACGGCAAGCTGGCGATCTCGAAGACCCCGAACGGCGAGAACCCGCTGGTCCATGGCGCGACCCCGATCCTGGGCGTCGATGTCTGGGAGCATTCCTATTACATCGACTATCGCAACGCCCGGCCGAAATATCTCGAAGCCTTCGTCGACAGTCTCATCAACTGGGACCATGTCCTCGAGCTCTACGAAAAGGCGTAGGCCTGACTGAGTTGCAGAAGAGCCCCGGCAAAACCGGGGCTTTTCTCTATGTGCCAAATGATCGGCCGCCCTTTTCCAACGACCGTCGCGAAAAATTCACACAAGCGTGAGGCGAATTTCCGGAATTTTCAAGCCAGTTTTGCCGTTATCGATCAGTCGGACCTTCACCCGAAACATCTTCACCATGGAGCCAGTTGAATGAGAAAGCTTATCCTCGCCATCTCGATGCTCGCCTTCACCGGTTCGGCGGCGTTTGCCGATCCGATTCAGGAGCGGCAGGCCATTATGAAGGAACGTGGAAAGATCGCCGGCCAATTGTCGAAAGTTGTCAAGGGCGAGACCCCTTATGACGCAGCGGCCGTGCTGGCGGCGTTGAAGGCGCTGGAGGCAAACGCCGAGAAGTTCCATGCAAACGTCGACACTCTTTTCCCGGCTGGCAACGACACCGGCGACACCACCGCTGCCCCAAAAATCTGGGACGATATGGCCGGTTTCAAGGCGGTGGAAGAGAAATATCTCGCCGACGTCAAGGCTGCGGCGGCCGCCGCTCCTGCCGACGTCGATGCTTTGAAGGCGGGGTTCAACACCATAGGCAGCGATTGCGGCACCTGCCACCAGACATACAGGATTAAGAAGGGCTGATAGCGGGCGATGCGCCTGCTGAAAAAACTCGTCGGCGCCGCCCTCGTTCTTGGCGCCGCCGGCGCGGTCGCCGGCTGGTTCCTGTCGGCGCCGGTCAGGCTCGACAGCGAGACCCTGGCGCAGCTCGGCCCCGGCGATGCCGCCAGGGGCAAGCGCATTTTTTATGCCGGCGGCTGCACGTCCTGTCATGCGAAGCCAGGCTCGCAAGGCGATGCCCGTCTTCAACTGGCCGGCGGTCTCGAACTCAAGACGCCGTTCGGCATCTTCGTGCCACCGAACATCTCACAGGATGCCGAGGACGGTATCGGCGGCTGGTCAGTCGAAGATCTCGCCAACGCCATGCTGAAGGGCGTGTCGCCGAGCGGCGAGCACTTCTATCCGGCGTTTCCCTATGCATCCTACGCACGCATGAAGCCGGCCGACATCGCCGATCTCCATGCCTTCCTGAAAACGCTTCCGGCGGTGGCGGGCAAGGCGCCGCCCAATTCGCTGGGGTTCCCGTTCAACATCCGTCGCGGCATCGGGCTGTGGAAACGTCTCTATTTGAGTGACCAGCCGGTGGTCTCCTTCCCCAATGGGACGCCGAATCCGGTGATGGCCGGCCGTTACCTGGTCGAAGGGCCCGGCCATTGCGGCGAATGCCACACGCCGCGCGATTTTGCTGGCGGCACCAGGAAGAGCGAGTGGCTGGCCGGAGCCACCGCTGCCGAAGGCAGCGGCATCGTGCCGAACATCACTTCGGGCGAAGGCGGGCTCGGTGACTGGTCGGAGGCCGACATAGCCTACTTTCTGGAGACCGGCTTCACGCCTGATTTCGATTCCGTCAGTGGCGCCATGGTCGACGTGCAGAGAAACATGGCCGAGTTGGCACCGAACGACCGTGCGGCGATCGCGGCCTATCTGAAGGCCATCCCGCCGCACCCCAACGGCTATCCCCCACGCAAGCCGGCGAATTAGCACCTGTCAGCCGGCTGGCTCTGGCCCATTCTCAGGCCGGCCAGCCTTCATCAGGTCGAGGATCTTTTCAAGCCGGGCGACGACATCGCTGGTTTCCAGAAGCTGCTGCTTCTGTTCGATACTGATCGACAGCAGCGGCGCGAGCGTATCGGCTAGGACACCGGGATCGCCGATGGAGGGCAGGCCGAGTCGCGCCTTGGCCTTTCGTGGAAGCGAGGAAAAATCGATGTTGGCATAGCTCTGATATGCATCGAGAACCGCGCTCGAACGTGCTACCGCCTCCGCCGATTGGCGACGCTGCTCTTCGACTGGCGCGACCTCCGCCGCCAGAAAGTCGGCGTTGACCAGGTGAAGGATCGCGGCTCGCTGGAGGCCGGAGACCGAGACCTTGAGTACCCCATCCACCTGCGTCTGGCAGTTTATCACGCTAGCCGTGACACCCACCGGATAGAGAGAAGCAAGGTTGCCGGGATCGTCGTCGGTCGCCTGCCTCTGTGCGACCACAAGAACGCGGCGGTCGCCTGCCATCGCGTGCTCCACCGCGCGCCGCGTTTTGTCGCGGCCCACGAAGACCGGAACAGTCATTTGCGGAAAGAGCACGAAATCCCGCATTGGAAAAATCGGCAGATCCGCGCCGGAGGACGGGGGCGGGCTGGCCTCGGGCGCCGGGTTTCGGGGCCCAGCACCGACTGGTTGGCTCGCCGGAATCCTTGCAGCCAATACGTTCCAGTCGCGCAAGCCGAGGACCCTAGCAATGAGCTCGAGGCTTTCGCTGTGGGACAGCGAAACGGATTTGGCGCTCAGCGCTTCGGACAGCGTTTGCGCCATGGCTTTTGCATCGCGGAAATCGCGCATGGAATCATCCTTTGCTTCGAAGAACGGAAGACGTCAGAGCTTGCGTTACTGACCCGTTCGTTCGGGCAAAGGGAGCCTGAAGTGGCTCGATACATTCACCTTACCCGGGAGGGCGCAAGTAGCAGGTTGTATCCACCTGTTTGGAAGGTGCGCTGAAGGTCCGGTGTTGTCAATCCTGCCCGCGCTGCATTCCACGCTCCCAATTTACAGGTGGCGGTCGCCGAGGAAATCGAAGCCGGTCTCGAAGAAATGATTGTAGTTGCAGGTCATTTCCTCGCCGGGCGCGATGTCGCGCAGTGCATAAGTCTCGTCGGGCGAGGCGACGTCGCAATTCGGGTCATCGGCATGGTTCATGAAGCGGGCGTCGTCGGCTTCGAAGACGACGAAGTTCGGGTCGCGCCGGTCGGGATAGGAATAGCGATCGAGATAGGCTCTGACCGGCCCGGTTTCGCTTTCATAGACCTCGACTGGGATGCGCCGGTCGTAGTTGGGATGGAGCTTCCAGACCAGTGTGCCGCGGGGAATGTGGTTCTTGGCAAAGACACCGATGCCCTGGATGGGCGATTTGTCGAGATAGACGTCGACGAGCAACATTGCGGACCCTTGCCGTGACTGGATGATTTTTGGGTGGCGCGGCTGCGAGAAGCCGCGCATTGGCTAGCGCGCAGCTATGGCAATTGCGAGCGGAAAATCGACATGGCCTGACCCGTGGTGCGCAAGATCAAGCTCCTACAGCGCCGTCTGTGCGTCCAAAAGGGTCGGCGGCGCTGTGGTGGCAAGGTCGGCCTTGCCCGCCACCTTCAGCGCAAACGCATAGGTGAAGGCGATTTCCTCGAGCCTGGAAAACCGGCCGGATGCGCCGGCATGACCGGAGTCCATATTGATCTTGAACAGCACCGGATTGTCGCCGGTCTTGCGGTCGCGCAGCCGCGCCACCCACTTGGCCGGCTCCCAATAGGTGACACGCGGGTCGGTGAGGCCGGCAAGCGCCAGGATCGGCGGATAGTCGAGCGCGGCGACATTGTCATAGGGCGAGTAGGCGGCGATCGTTCGGTAGTCCTCCTCCGAGGCGATCGGGTTGCCCCATTCGGGCCATTCCGGCGGCGTCAGCGGCAAGGTCGCGTCGAGCATGGTCGTGAGCACGTCGACGAACGGAACCTCGGCGACAATACCGCCGAAGCATTCCGGCGCCATATTCGCGACGGCGCCCATCAGCAGGCCGCCGGCCGAGCCGCCCTGAGCGACGATGCGGTCATGTTGCGTATAGCGTTCGGCGACGAGGTGGTGGGCGACTGCGATGAAATCGGTGAACGTGTTCATCTTGTGCGCCCGCTTGCCGTCGTCGTACCAGCCATAGCCCTTGTCCTTGCCGCCGCGGACATGGGCAATCGCGTAGACGAAGCCGCGGTCGACCAGCGATAACAAATTGGTGTTAAAGGCGGCCGGGACTGTGATGCCGTAGGAGCCGTAGCCGTAAAGCAGGCAAGGCGCTGATCCGTCGAGCGGCGTGTCGCGATGGTGGATGAGCGAGACCGGCACCAGTTCGCCGTCGGCTGCGGGCGCCATCAGCCGCCGCGTCACGTAGTGGTCCGGGTCGTGGCCGGACGGAACTTCCTGGGTCTTCAGCAGCACGCGCTCGCGGGTCCGCATGTTGTAGTCGAAGACCTGCGCCGGCGTTGTCATGGACGAGTAGGAAAAGCGCATGATCTCGGTATCGTATTCATAGGATCCCGACAGGCCGAGTGAGAAGGCTTCCTCGTCGAAGGAGATGAGGTGTTCCTCGCCGCTGTTGCGGTCATGCACGACGATGCGCGGCAGGCCTTCCTTGCGTTCAAGCCTGACCATGTGGTCCTTGAAACCGATTACCGAAAGGATCAGCCGGCCCGCTTCGTGCGGCACCAGCTCCTGCCAGTTGGCGCGCACCGGGTCGCTCGCCGGCGCAGTCATGATCTTGAAATCCTTGGCGCCGTCGGCATTGGTAAGAATGAAGAAGACATCGCCGCCTTCTTCGAGGTCGTATTGCAGGCCGGTCTCGCGCGCAGCAACCAGCTTCGGTTCGGCGAACGGCTCGCTGGCGCTCATGATGCGATATTCCGAGGTCTCGTGGTCGTTGATGCCAACCATGATCCACTCGTTGGAGCGTGTGCCGCCGACATTCATGAAGAAGCCCGGATCGGTTTCTTCGTAGATCAGCCGGTCGTTCTCAGGACTGTCGCCAAGGGCATGGAACAGCACCTTGGAAGGACGGTGGTTGGCATCGAGGCGGGTGTAGAAAAATCCATCATTTCCGGCATCCCACACGCCGCCGCCACCGGTATCCGGAATCCTGTCGGCCAGATCGTTGCCGTCGGCGAGATCGCGGACGCGAAGCGTGTAGAATTCGGAACCCTTGTCGTCGAAGGCCCACAGAAGCTTGCGGTGGTCGGTCGAATGGTCGACACCGCCGAGGCGGAAATAGGCCTTGCCTTCGGCTTCGAGATCGCCGTCGAGCAGGATCTCTTGGTCGCCGCCCTCGCGCGGCGTGCGGAAATAACGCGGCTGCTCGCCGCCAAGCTTGAAAGATGACCCATAGGCGTACGGCCCATCCTTCATCGGCACGGACGAATCGTCCTCCTTGATGCGGCCCTTCATCTCCTTGAAAAGCTGCTTCCGCACCTGGGCGGTCTCGGCCATGAGCGCTGCCTGATAGGCGTTCTCGGCTTCGAGATGGGCGCGTATCTGCGCGTCGAGCAGCGACGGATCCCTGAACATCTCTTGCCAGTTGTCGGCTCTCAGCCAGGCATAGTCGTCCGTCCGCGTCACTCCATGGTGCACATCGAAGACCGGCCGCTTCTCTGGTTGCGGCGGGCTGGCAGTTGGAAATGCTGGGGTTCGGGTCATTGCGTCTCGCTGTGGAAGTTACTTGTATGGAGAATGAACACGCCGATCAGCGCAGGTTCAAGAGCCGAAGTATATGTTTGCGCCGGGCTCCAGAACATGACCCGGAGGAGAGGGAAAAATGAAGTTCCGTTTTCACGCTGCTGCGGCTTTCGCCGTCGCTTCGACAGTCTTGGCCTTTATCGGCCAATCTCATGCAACCGTGTTCGCAGCTTGGCAAGTGACCAACCTTCCGTTTGGCGACACGCTCAACGTGCGCAAGTATCCGGCGGGATCGTCCCAGAAGCAGGCGGCCTATCCCAACGGCGCCGTTTTGCAGATGACCGGAGATGCACCGGCGGCATAAACCTGCTCGACATCGCCAAGCAGCCGGTTTGGAAGCAGGAACAGAAGATCCGCTATCGCTGGTGCGAAGTCTGGCACGATCCGGCACACAACGGCAATTTCGTCACCGGCTGGGTCTACGGAAAATACATCACCCCACATTGATGGACGGTGCCGGTCCGCAGGCTGATTTCTGGCTTGCTTGCAACAGCAAATCGCAACCTATGGTTTTGCGGATTCTAAAAACAACCAGATAGCCTGCACCACAACCAAGCATAGCCAAGCATTGAGATTTTTTTACTGGCTCTCATGGATGTAACGGCAGCTTGACTGGGCGTCCGCCGCCGCTGGTCTGCCCAGAAAATATCGCAAAGTTACAGAGTGCACGAAAGGTTGAAGCTGATCGTCGAATATTTTATTGCCATCGATGAATACAGCGCAAGAAGCGAATTGACTTACTTGGTTTAGTGGCTCATTAGGATGCTGCGACGCGAATCGCAGAGGCTCTTTCCTGCAAAAATTTCGCGCGATGCCCGACCTATCAAAAATAGGGCGCAGGTAGAAACAACTCACGTTGGGGCCAGGAAGCCATGGATATTATCGAAACACCTTCCAGAAATAGTGATGCGCTGATCGAATTGACGGCCGATGTCGTCGCCGCCTATGTCAGCAACAATCCGGTGCCGGTCGGCGAGCTGCCTAGCCTCATCGCCGATGTCCATGCCGCCCTTGGGCGCGTGGGCGAGGCCAGTGAACAGCCTCCTGCCGACAAGCAGAAGCCGGCAGTAAACCCGAAACGCTCCGTCCATGACGACTACATCGTCTGTCTTGAAGACGGCAAGAAGTTCAAGTCGCTGAAGCGTCACTTGATGACCCACTACGGTCTGACGCCCGACGAATATCGTGAAAAATGGGGCTTGGACGCAAGCTACCCGATGGTTGCTCCCAACTATGCTGCCGCCCGCTCACAGCTCGCCAAGAAGATGGGTCTCGGCCGCAAGCGCAAGGGACGCTGATACCGGCTCTCTTCCCAACCTGGGTTAGATGATCAACGGCGCCTCCGGGCGCCGTTTTGGCCTTGGGGCGATGCGCGAGCAATCGATATGCGTCGCGACTTGTGCGGCTCCGATCATGTCGGGCCATCGCGCGCTGTTCGTCTGATCAGGCGGTCTGCTTCAAGGCCGCCTCTGCGTCGCGCTTGATGCGCTTGACCATTGAACGAAGACCATTGGCGCGTTGCGGCGACAGGTGCTCGTCGAGGCCAAGTGCCTTCAGCGTGGCTTCCGCGTCGGTTTTCTGGATCTCGCTGGCGGGTCGTCTGGAAAACAGCGCCAGCATGATAGCGACGAGGCCGCGCACGATATGGGCGTCCGAATCGCCGGCGAAGGTGACGACTGGGTCGGGCCCCGGACCATACTCGGTGGTCAGCCAGACCTGGCTGACGCAGCCGGGCACCTTGTTGGCAGGGTTGCGTTCCTCGTCGGGAAACGGCGGCAGGGCCTCACCCAGTTCGATCACATAGCGGTAGCGGTCTTCCCACTCATCAAGCAGGGAGAAGTCGTCGCGGATCGTCTGGATCGTCGTGGTCATCACTCCGGATATAGTCATCCGGCGACGCCGCGTCACGGAAAAAGAGGAAAACACTATAGGCGTCAGAGCGCGGACGGTGACAGATGCGCTGAAAAATATCTCAGTTTTTCGCCGGCAAATCGACTTTCGCCGGCAAGACGATGTCTTCGGGCACGCTGCCGGTCGTTGTCGCCGTGTCGGGTTCGGCGGTCTTGTCGTCCAACATGGCGGCCGCGATCTTGGCTGTCTCCCTTGCCCGGGCGGTGATCGTGTGCATTGCGGACTTGCCGGTCTCGCAGACGTCAGGCTTGCGCTCGCATATGCCGGCAATGTCGCCGACGGCCTCGCGTGCCGCAAACAACGCCTGGATCGGCCCGACGCTTTGGTGGCCTGTCTCGTCGGAGCCGACATTCAGCGGCAGCGCCAGAAGCACCAGCGAAAACCAGAAAGCCATTCTGATCAGAAAGCCCATCTGTATGCCCTCATTCGTGACCGGATCATGCGTTCATGCGGCATGACCTCTTTATGGATACGATAGTGGCATGGACGCGCAAAGGACGGCTTGCCCGGTCAGCGAAAATTTTCCTCAAATTTTAGGCAAATTCGAAACGAAGCATTTTGCAATGGATTTGTCTCAAATCCAGCCGATTTTCTTCACTTAAGCTTAACCATCTATCCAACTGTTTTCCTTGTGTATTTCCCAGAAGCACGGCTTACCGGGGGCGACTGTCAAAGGCGGAAGTGCTGTTCGCCCGGATAACGCTCCATTTACTATGGCCGCAATTGCCAAGGTTCGCCCCGTGCCGGCCTCCCAATATCTGCCTCAGGCCGCGCATTGATCGGTCCTGCCTTATCCATTCCTTAAACGCTGGATGCGAGTTTCAGATCGACAAAAGCATCTGCGAAGCAGGGCTGTTCACGACCAGGTGCGAGTGCGTTGAGTTGAGTTCGATAAGGGCCAGATACGTTGAGTTGCCCGGCGCGATGGCAGCCGGTTGCGAACGTATGGTTCATCCGTCGATCCTCGGACAGAACGACCGCCGGTGCCAGAGGCGGTTTATCGGTGTCATGCTGGCCGCTCCGTTCTTCGCCGCAGGCGCAGCAGTCACGCTGGTCACCTCGGGCATGGGCGTGGCCGTGACCATGGCTGCGATCTTTGCGACGTTCGGCCTCTGCTGGTTTGCTGCCTTGCTGGTGGCGGCATCGGGCAAGATGGCGTTCGCCGGCCAGGTCGCGCTGGTGATGGGCAGTCTTGCTCTTGCCGGTATCATCGCCGCGGCGGGCGGGATGGCCTCGCCGGTCGCCATGCTTGTCGTGGCGCTGCCGTTCGAAGCCTGGTGGATCGGCGCGTCTCGTCGCGCTGCACTCTGGGGTGCCCTATCCGCATGTGTCGCTATCCTGCTGCAGGCTTTTGCCGGTTCTGTCTTCCCGTTCGGTCCGGCCGAAATCGCCGCCTGGCATTGGCTGCTGCCGCTGGCCTGGGCGCTCACCCTCGTTCCCCGCGTCGCAGCGCTTGGCAGCGCGGCCGGCGCGCAGCTTGATCCGGCGACCGACGATCGGCTCGAGAACATCATCGACGCCGTTGTCCTGCGGGCCGGCCGGCATGGCGAGGTTCTGGATGCGTCGGCAAAGGCGCGCACGATCCTGAAGCTGCAGCCGGAACTGCTGTTCGGTACCGGCCTGTTCGACCGCATCCATCTTTCCGATCGCGTCGCATACCTCAGCGCGCTGGCCGACATGCGCGATGGCGCGCTGGCGCGCCGGCTGGATCTTCGCGTCCGGCTGCCGCAAAACGGCAATGGCCCGACGGCGGACAATTACCGGCCGTTTTCGCTTGAATTGGCGCGCGGGGAAGAGCAGCAGGACGTCCTCACGTTCGTCCTGCGCGAAAACGACGAACTCGCCGGCTTGCGCGAAGAGCTTGCCGCTGCGAAAGAGGCGGCCGCGTCTGCCGAAGTGGCAAAGGGACGGTTTCTGGCGGTCGTCAGCCACGAGCTGCGCACGCCGTTGAACGCCATCATCGGTTTTTCCGACATGCTGCTGCATGAGATGTTTGGCACCTTCAAGGATCCGCGCCAGAAGGAATATGTCGGTCTGGTCAAGGAGTCCGGCCAGCATCTGCTTGCCGTAGTCACCTCGATACTCGACGTATCGAGGATCGAAGCCGGCGCATATGCAACCGAGCCGGAACCATTCCGTTTCGTCGAAGCTGTCGAAATGTGCCAGTCGATGATGCGCTTGCAGGCCGAGGCAAAGAACATCGATCTACAAGCCCAGATCGCACCGGATGCAGGCGAGATAAACGCCGACCGTCGTGCCGTGCAACAGATACTCATCAACCTCGTCTCCAACGCCATCAAGTTCACGCCCGATGGCGGCGATGTTATCGTCGGCGCCAAGCGGATCGGCTCGCGACTGCATTTCTGGGTCAGGGACACCGGCATCGGCATCGCCGAGGAAGACTTTGCCAATCTCGGCAAGCCGTTCATGCAGATCCAGAACGACTATACGCGCCGCTTCGAGGGCACCGGGCTCGGCCTGTCGCTGGTGAAGGGTCTGGTGGCGCTGCACGAGGGCACGATGTCGATCGAAAGCATGCCGGGGGAGGGCACCACGGTCACGATCAGCTTGCCGGTGAACGGACCGAAAGGACGTTCGAACGACAAGCCCGGCGTACTGCCGATGCCTGCAGCCAAGGCGGAGACGAAAGGGGACAGGCATGGCTCGCTCCGCAAAACAGCCTAGGGCGGTCAAGCGCCGCGGCAATGCCTTCCAACGCAGCGCGGTCGCCCTCGGCAGCCAGATTTCACGCAATCCGGTTCTGGTTGGCGGTTCGACCGCCTTCCTGGTGACGCTGTTCTACGTCTCGGCGAACGCCTTGTGGTATCAGCCTTTTCCTCATGCCGGCGCGTTTTTTGCGACCAGGAGCATGGAGGGCTTTCCTCGAGCCGGCGCCGACGAGCCTGAAACCACCATCAACATCGTGCGGCCGGAGCCGGCCCCGATCAAGAGCGATCCGATCGTCGAGCAGGTCCAGGGCATATTGAAGGATCTCGATTTCTATTCCGGCACCGTCGACGGTATTTCCGGCCCCAACACGCGCAAGGCCATCCAAGCCTATCAGCAGAAGGTCGGGCTCAACGCTTCCGGCGAGATCGACAGCATTCTGCTCGATCAACTGGGCGCCATGCCAACCGCCTCGACGGTCGTGCCGCATCCGGCACCGCGTCCGGACGACATGGCCGCGATTCCCGTCTCGGCTTCGCCGGCAGATGCGCCGGCGCAGGCACCCGACGCTCGCATCATCAAGATCCAGGCCGGGTTGAAGGCATTCGGCAATGACGACATGCAGCTCGATGGCGTGGTCGGGGCCCGCACCAAGGCAGCGATCAGGGAGTTTCAGTTGCTGTTTGGTCTGCCCGAGACCGGCGAGCCCGACGAGGTCGTCTACGTCAAAATGCGCGAGATCGGCCTGACCAACTGATGGGCGCAGGCGCGCGGTTTTGGTTTCACCCAAACGCAAAGCGCTCTAAGTACCGTCCGATGTCGTCCGGAATGCTGCCATGCGCGTAACCACCGATCTGTGGGTGTCGGCCCTGCTGCGCCGGGTTTTCGGCGCCGGCGGCTTTGCCGCCGTGGTCAAGCGCGGCGCAACCGAGGCCGGCGCCGTCTTCGTGCTGGCGCGAGGCCGCATGGGCGAGATTGCCTTGTTTGGCCCGGCGCCGCAGACGAGCTACGATTCAGCCAAACCCGACGACCGTTACTTCAGTTTGCTCGGCGCCGGCGACGATGGCGCCCTCTTTGACGGGCGACTGGAGAGGGAGAAGAAATTCGACCCCGACATCTGGGTGGTCGAGATCGAGGCCGGCTCTGTTCCCGTCGAGGAGCTTCTTTCCGTCAAGTCGCAATAGCGATATGCAGACAAAGGCTTAGAGCGTTCGCTTGAATCTCTTTTCAGGCGCGACTGCGGGTCAAACGCGACGCGCTTTAGGGCTGGCGGCAGCATTGTCGCTGTCCGCTTTGCGGACGTCGGCGTTAGCCGCGATCGGTCCGGCATTGCGAATGGCCTTCGACAGTGTCTCGGCTTTCCAGCCGCGTAGCCTGTCCAGCGCTGCGTCGCGATGCAGCAGCCGGTAGCGGTCGAGGAAGATGCGGATGGCCTGCGGATGCGAGAACTCTGTGGGATAGACGGCGGCGGTGATCAGGAACGCCCTCTCTTCGCCGAGATCGAGCGCGCGCAGGGCGGCCAGCAGCGACGTGTAGTTCTGGTTCGCGGTGAGCGACCGCGCCGTTGAAAAATCGATCTCGAGCGCGTCGGCCAGTGCTGTCTGGAAGAATGCGGCATTGCCGGTCAGCGCCGTCTCGCGCAGTTTGAGGTAGGTGTTAGCGCCGGCGAACGGATTGATCGTCGCGCCGCCGCTCTCGGCATCACGCATCATCGACCGCAGCCGGCGCCGTGCAGTCTCGGCGGCGGCGCCGGGCACCTGCTGGCTGTCGGCGACGACTTCGGCGCTTTCGGGCACCGCCTTGGCGTTCGCCTCAGGCTGCCGCACGCTCACCAGCGTCGGCTTTTCAAGCGCCCTGATCAGGTGGGCGATGGTCGGGTTCAGATCCTTGCGGCGCGCAATGGCGCGCGCATGCGGCAGGCCATGGCGGCCGATCAGCGCGATGAGGTCGATATCGCTGAGCGCGCGCGAGCGGATGAGCAGCGGCGCGGCAACGTCGACCGGCTCCTCGCAAAGCCGCCGGACCAGCGCAGCGGGCGCATATTCGCATTCGGAAAGGGCGGCGGCGACGTAGCGGCGCGATTCGACCGACACATCGGCGAAAAGCGGCAGCGTCAGATCCTCAAGTTGCGCGATCTCCCGGCGCGAAGGGCGGGTCAGCGAACAGAACGCCGACACCGTGGCGCGGAACAGCCTTTCGGCCTTTCCCGGTTCAGCCCGTATAGCGATTTGCCTGAAATCCGCAGATGACACGAAGGATACGCCTGACACTCGACACAATCTGGACCATGCTCGACCGGGACTGTGTCGGTTTCGCATTTGCCACGGGTCAGGACTTCCTGACCTCAGAACAAAGATCAAATTAGCGGCGATCCGTTAGCGTTCCGTTAACCTACTGGCTCCTTAATCAGATTGGAGGCGTTGCGTTGTGCTCCGGGGCAACCGAGAGGAATGCACGAACCATGGGCATGGTACTGTCTTTCGTGCCGCGACCGGCGGCAACCAATCGAGCAGACCGAAACACCGGAGCGCCGGCGGCGGTGATCATTTTCCCCGGCGTCCGCTACGAGCAACCGCCACTGACGGGCGAGGCGCGGCCAGGCGCCGGTCCGGACAAGCCGGGTTCGTCAAGGACGATGCCGGGGACGTCGGGGACGTTGCCTGTTCCGCATCATTGAAGCGCGTCGCGGCTGAATGGATTAGCCGCGCCCTGTTGGGCACGCAAAGGATGCTCTATCCCCTTGAACGAGCGCCGCGGCGGCTCGCAAGGCATGGGCCGCAACCGGCGGCATGTCTCGGTTGACGTCAGTAGTCCTGCAGCTCGCAGGAACTCTGCTCGAGAAACCGCGACACGGTCGGCTTCCAGCTGTCGTCGGGCACGAAGGAGCGGATGACGAACATGCCTTCGTCGATCGGCGCTTCGACGAAGATTGCCCCTTGCAATTCCTCCGGGAGATCCTTGCGGATCTCGATCATCTGCGCCGGCGTCAGTACGATACTGTCCAGCACCCTTCCGGTCGCACTGTGGTCGTTGAAGGAGTAGATGTTATGGCCGCTGCGGTCATAGACCGATACGGACCAGAACGGGACGTTTCCCGGTGCCTTCACCCGAACCATCCCATCGGACAGATCGAAGCGGCAAGCCGCAGCATAAAACAGCGGATCGACCGATTTCACCACAGGCGTACCGCCGGCCTCAGCGTCCAGCCTGGTCATCCGATAAAGGTTGGAGGCCATGGCCAGCCGCGACCAGGCATTGCGTTCGGAAAATTCCGGGGCGAGCAGCAGCACGATGATGTGTACGATGCCGGCGCCAAGCAGGCCGAGCAGGATCGCGTGCAGCAGCCTACGCATTGCAGCCGACCTTTACGATCTGCGGCAGCGTGACATCCGAAAGGCCCGTGCTGCTGGCGATCGGCGTGTCGTAGAATGTCAGCACGAGATACATCCGGCCGAAGCCGTCGGAAAGCAGCCAGTTGCCGGGCGCGGGGCGGTTGCTGACGGAAATAAGCACGGAATTGTCGGGCTGGCGCAGCACCTGGTAGGACTGAAGTGACGCAAGCCTTGGCTTGCCGGTCTCGACCACGCCGAGCGACCGATCGGCGGCATAGAGGGTCCAGAACCGGGCTGTGGGAAACCCGCCTTCGATTTCATAGGCGCATTGGCGTTTCAATAGTTCGCCATCTGAATCGCGTTCGGCGATAAACGACAGGCCTTCTGCCTGCCCGAGTGCAAGGACGCCCTCGCGCGCCACGCGGGCTTTCGAATAAGGATCCGCCGTCTGCGTGCCGATATCGGGAAACGCCGTCCATTGGCCGATCCTGATCGCGCCAATGCCATCCTGCGTCTTGAGAGCGTACCAGACGCTGCCGCCGCCGCCGCCGATGGCTATGGCAAGCGCGAGGAGCGTCAGGAATGCGTTCTTGAGCATGAAGAGCCGCGGGCAAGAGGAGTGCCGCTCGGGGATATCGCGGGGCAGGGGGCCATGGCAAGCGGACCTCTGTGGAATTGCGGCGCGAGGGATGGCCTGGCCCGTCGTGCCGGCATCAAAGCGCCGACAGCGTCTCCGGTGTCGCAGGCGCCTGGAGGACGGGCGCCGACTGGAACAGCCTGGTGATGTCCCTGAGCGCCCGCGTCGTCTGGCTGGACAGCACCGGCGGCCGCTCGGCGGCAGTGTCGGCCGCTGCCTGCTCGGCATTCTTCTTTTCCGCTTCCTCGGCCTTGGCGGCGATCTCTTCGTCGACGAAGGGATGATCGAGGCCGGGGATCGGCTTGAGGTCGATATTCTGGTGCGCATAGACCATCAGCCGCTGCCAAACCATCGCCGGCAGCGAGCCGCCGGTCATGTTGTTGGTCGGGGTGAAGTCGTCATTGCCGAGCCACACGGCAGCCGTGTAGTTGCCGGTAAAGCCGACATACCAGGCGTCGCGGTAAGACTGCGTTGTGCCGGTTTTGCCGGCCGAAACGATATTGGGAAGCGCAGCGCGCCGCGCCGTGCCCATCACCGGCACCGCCGCCAGCATGGTGTTCATGGATTTCAGCGCCTGCTCCGAGAGCACACGGCGCGGCGGCGGCGCATCCTTGGCGAAATCGTAAACCACCTCGCCGGTGCGGGTGACGAGCTGGGTGACGCCATGCCGGGAGCCGACTAAGCCGTTCTGGGCGAACACGCTAAAGCCTGTCGCCTGGTCCATGACGGTCATGCCCGATGTGCCGAGCACCATCGTCTTGTGCGATTCGAGCGGCGATTCGACGCCCATGGCTTCCGCCATCGCCTTGATCGGCTTGATGCCGAGATGATTCTTGGCCAGCCGCACCGGCACGGTGTTGACCGATTTGGCCATCGCCGTGATCAGCGTGACCTTGCCGGCCCGTCCGTCATTGTAATTGTGCGGCGACCAGGCACCCCAGGAGATCGGCGCGCCGGAAACGATGGAGTCCGGCGTGAAGCCGTGCTCCATCGCCGTTGCGTATACGTAGGGTTTAAACGACGAGCCGCTCTGGCGCAGCGCCTTGGTGGCGCGGTTGAACTGGCTGGCACCGTAGTCGCGGCCGCCGACGATCGCCCTGACTGCGCCATTGGTTTCGATGACGACCATGGCGCCTTCGGTGACGTTGTATTCCTTGCCGAACTGGCGGAGATGGAACTCCATCGATTCTTCCGCCGCCTTCTGGATGTTGGCGTCGAAAGTGGTGTGGGCGACCAGCGAATGCTGGCCGGACTTCGCGACGATCTTCTTGACCTCTTCGAATGCCCAGTCGAGGTAGTAATCCGGGCTCTTCTGCTCGCCGCGGTCGACGATTTCAGCCGGATGCAGCCGCGCCTGCAGCACCTGACCCTCGCTCATGAAGCCGCCTTCGACGAGATTCGACAGCACCACATTGGCCCGCGCCCTGGCAGCAGGCAGGTTGATGTGCGGCGCGTATTTGGTCGGTGCCTTGAACAGGCCGGCCAGCATCGCCGCTTCGGCGAGGTTCACATCCTTGACGCTTTTGCCGAAATAGAAATCGGCGGCCGCTTCGATGCCGAACGTGCCGCCGCCCATATAGACGCGGTCGAGATAGAGCTGCAGGATCTCCTTCTTCGACAGATTGGCCTCGAGCCACAGCGCCAGGAAGGCTTCCTTGACCTTGCGCTCCAACGTCCGTTCATTGGTCAGGAACAGGTTCTTGGCCAGTTGCTGGGTGATGCTCGAACCGCCCTGCACCACGGAATTCGCCCGCACGTTCGCGAAGATCGCGCGCGAAAGGCCGAGCGCGTCGATGCCGTAGTGATCGAAGAAACGCCGATCCTCGGTGGCCAGCACCGCCTTGATGACCTGGTCGGGCATCTCGTCGACCGGCACCGAATCGCGCTGGATGATGCCGCGCTGGCCGATCTCATTGCCGTAGCGGTCGAGGAAGGTGATGGCGAAATCGCCCTGGGCGCGCCAGTCGCCGGCGGTTTCCTGGAAGGCCGGCAAGGCGAGCGCCAGCATGACGACGATGCCGCCGGCGCCGAGCGTGAAACCTTCGCTCAACAGTTCGATGATGCCGCGGCGCCAGCCGGAGACGCGGAAGCGCCGGAAAAAAATGGTGGCCGCTTCCCAGAACCGGCGCGCCTTGAAGCCGGTCTCGTAGAGCGAGGAATCGAACCACGCATCCGCCGCCAGCAGTCTTGCGGCAATCGGACCCCTTCTCCTGCGTGTTTTCAAAGGACTGGCCATTCCAAGATCCGGCTGCGGCTACGCCTCCCACTGAGAAGCGGCACTCATACCAGACTATTTGTCCATTTTGGCCACGCTCACAAGGGTGAGGGGGCTTTCGCGGTACAGTTTGTTGATACCAGGGTCGGGCCTGCGACCTCTGCCACCTCGCACCCACTTAACGCGCCGCGATAAAGCGCATGAAATGCGCCACGTCGGCATCGCTTGGCTCCTGGCCGGTGAAACTGCGCAGATAGGCGGCGAGATGACTGACTCTCGCCTCGACCGGTTCCTTGAGGTCGAGCACATAATAGCCGATCTGCATGTAGTAGAGCACACGGGCGCGGATGAAGGCATCCTCTTCGCCGTAGCCATGCCGGCGATACATGTCGCGGATCGCGCCCAGTCGGTCATTGTCGGCTTGGTCGATGGCCCGGCGCACGTCGTCGGAGCGACGCGCCCATTCCCGGATGGCAAAGTCGAGCCTGGGATCGAACAGGCGCTCGTCGGCCCAGCATTCGAACACGTTCATGACCCCCATGATGATGCTTTCGGCCGGCCGCTGCGCGCGTTCGATGATCGACTTGGTGTTGGTGTCCCGCCAATGCGCAAGCAACTGGTCGAGCAGGTCCTGACGGCTCTCGAAATACCAATAGAAGCTTGAGCGCGATACGCCGAGTTTCAGGCCAAGCGGCAGCACGCGCACGCTTTCGACGCCGTCTGAAATCAGTGTCTGGAGCGCAAGATTGATCCAGTCCCGGCGCGTCACCTTGGTGTTGCCGGGCGCCGGCTCGTGCTGCGGAGAAATCATGGTCATGGCCGCACAATAGGCATGAGGGCGAACTGCATACAACCGTACTAGACACATATGTACAGTGCAAGTATCCTGTCTGCCTCAACGAACTGGGCCGAGCGGCCAACGCGCGTCATCGCGGCTCCTGCCTACGATCCGCAACGCAGGGCAATACGGCAATGAGGAGTATCCGCCATGGTCGATGACGCCGCACGCAACCTCAGGCGCGAACGCAGGCGCGGACGAACCGGCGAGGCCGGCAGCGAGACCAGCCGCCGGCCGGACTATCGTTCGCTGAAGAACCCGTTTCTGCCGCAGCCGATCTTTTCGGCCGACCAGGTCGCCGCGATCCACGACACGGCGCTGCGCGTGCTCGAGCAACTCGGCGTCAAGGTGCTGCTGCCGGAGGCGCGCGCTATTCTTGCCCGTGCCGGCGCTTTGGTCGACGAGGACAGCCAGATAGTGCGCATCGGCCGCGATATCGTCTCGGCGGCGCTGGGCTCGGCGCCGAAATCGATCCGCGTCCATGCCGGTGACCGTGCCCGCGACCTGACGCTCGAACTCGGCTCGATGACGTTCCTGGCAGGATCCGGGGCGCCGAACGTCACCGATCTGGAGCACGGCCGGCGGCCGGGAACGCTTGCCGCTTTCGAGGATCTCATCCGCCTGGTGCAGCATTTCGACGTGCTGCACATGCTGGGACCTTGCATCGAGCCGCAGGACATCGACAACCGCTTCCGCCATTATGCCGTCAACCGCGCGCAGTTGACGCTCTCCGACAAACTGCCGTTCGTCTTCGCGCGCGGCACGCCGCAGGTCGAGGACGGCTTCGAGATGCTGCGGCTGGCGCGCGGCCTGTCGGAGGACGAATTCCGTTCGGGCGCTCATTGCTACACCGTCATCAACACCAACTCGCCGCGTCAACTCGACATTCCGATGGCGCAAGGCATCATCGACTTTGCCAAGGCGGGGCAGGTGCTGATCATCACGCCCTTCTGCCTGGCCGGCGCCATGGCGCCGATCACCGTGGCCGGCGCGCTGACGCTGCAGCACGCCGAAGCGCTGGCCGGGCTGACGCTGGCCCAAATCGTGCGGCCGGGCGCGCCGGTCGTCTATGGCTCCTTCTCCTCCAATGTCGACATGAAGTCCGGGGCGCCGGCCTTCGGCACGCCGGAGCACGTCAAAGCGACGCTCGGCGCCGGTCAGCTTGCACGCTTCACCGGCCTTCCCTGGCGGTCCGGCGGCGGCAGTGCCGCCAACATTTCGGACGCGCAGGCAGCCCACGAAACGCAGTTCGCGCTGTGGGGTTCGGTGCTCGCCGGCGCGACGGTCTGCATCCATGCTGCCGGCTGGCTCGAAGGCGGGTTGAGCGTCTCGTTCGAGAAGCTGATCACCGATATCGAGGCGCTGCAGACCATCGCGGAACTCTGCGCGGCGACGCCCGGCGACGAGGCCGCGATCGGCTTCGACGCCATCGCCGAAGTGCAGCCGGGCGGGCATTTCTTCTCGGCCGGGCACACAATGGCGCGCTACCGCACCGCATTCTACGAACCGCTGGTCGCCGACTGGTCGAATTTCGGCAACTGGACGCAGGCCGGGTCAAGAACCGCCACGGAGCGCGCCACCGGCATCTGGAAACGGCTGCTGGCCGATTTTCGGCCGCCGGCTTGCGCCGCTGCCACATCAAGTGTTCTCGACGAATTCATTGCGCGGCGCACGGAAGAGGGTGGCGCAGCACCGGTCTCGTGAGGATCAGCGCAGCGTCCCTGCCCGAATAGATGGCGGCCGTGAGCCCAGGCTAGCGCTGATCGGAGCGGGCGTACGTGAGCAGTCGGTGCCGCATTCAGTTCTGTGCGAATGAATTTGGTATTATTTCACAATGTCATTTCAAGCATTTGTTCAATCAAAAACATCCTGAAAATTGGTTTTTCCGTTCCGAGTTCCTATTTTAGGTGAGAAACTAATTTTCATCACCTCAGCTAAAAGGAGATTTTATCGATGGCGGAACCCAATCAGAATATCATGGAAAAAGCTGAAGCGCGCTTCATGGAGAAGCAGAAGAAAACCGCCGAGCGAAACCAGGCTACGGCCGAATATATTTCCGAGGCCAAGGCCAGGACCATCAAGACCGAAAAGTTGCGGGCGCTGCGGCTGGCCAAGGAAGAGGCCGACCGTGCGGCGGAAGCCCTCAATCCCGTCGCTCCCAAGAAAAAGCGGGCGGCAGGCAAGAAAGCGGGGGCCGCTTGACGGCATCAAGTCATGAGCCTGACATTTCCAAACCTAAGCCGAAGCTACGACGAGGCGAGCCGGCGGATCCGCTTCGTCGGCTATGATGGCATGTGCCAGATATCTTTCTTTGTCCATGCAGACGCCATCTCGACGGCGTCGCCGGGGACGGCGACAGCTGAAGCCACATATCTCGCCGCCTTCGATTCGGCCGTCGGTCCCATACATGACGTCGCAAGGAACGCTTATACCCGTACCGGCAAGAGCATGTATGTGCTGACCGCAGCCGATTTTCGATAAATCCCGACTGTCCGCGCGATCGCGGCCTTGGAAATCCCGGGATCTGGCGGCAGAATTTCAACGCGGCTACGCTGCAGGCGGAATCTGTCGGGTGAAGGCCTGTTCAGCCGCGACGGGCGAGGGAGAATACAATGACCGCGCCGGCTGCCGCGTTGCAGAAGGCCTTGTTCCAGGCGCTGGACGCTGACGGTTCCCTGTCAGCGGCGTTGGGCGGCGCAAAACTATTCGACCATGCCCCGGAAAACATCCCGTTTCCCTATGTGACGTTCGGCCGGACCAGCGTCTATGACTGGGTAACAGGCAGGGAGAACGACGCCGAGCAGCTTTTCACTCTGCATTTTTGGTCGAAATCCGAGGCCAGGAAAGAAATGCGCGACGTGATGGACATGGTAAAGGCCCGCCTCCAGGATGCGGCGCTGGCGCTCGACGAGCATCACCGCGTCAATCTCAGGCTCGAATTCACCGAGGTCCGTTACGACGAGGATCTTTCAGCCTGTCACGGGCTGCTGCGCTTTCGTGCCGTGACGGAAGAAAACGCCTGACGCGCTTTCAATGAGGCTGCAACACAGTCTAGACTGGCGCTTGGATTTGCCGGGTTGGGGCGGCCAAATCACCGGGGTTGGTTGTGTCGCATTTCAGCGGGGTGAGACAGGCATGTGTTGCAGGCAATGTTCATATCACGTTCAGCACCGATGCGTTAGGACGCTGATCATGAAAACGCTTCGCTCCCACTTCCCAACCGCGACACTTGCTCTCTGCGCTGCCGGTCTGTTTGCGTCGCAGGCGACGGCGCTGCCGGTCGTCGTGCCCGAGCAGAACCGGCCGATCGTCCTGGCCGCCTCCGACTGCTACGCGATCGGTCAGCAGGTCGCCGAGCAGAATGGCGGCACGCTGGCCAAGGCGTCGCAGTCGACGCGCGGTGGCCAGCCGGTCTGCGTCATCGTCGTGCTGGTTCCGGGCAAGGATGGGCAGCGTCCGCGCCGCACGGAGATCGTCGTTCCGCTGAACTGATGCCTGCCGTATCCCAGGCGCTGGAATCGGCCTATATCTGACGTCCAGCTCCTCAACAGGCCGATTTTTCAACAGGCCGATTCTTCAACTGGGTATGATTCCCGCATGCGCGTACTCGTCGTCGAAGATGACAAGGACCTGAACCGGCAGATATCAGACGCGCTGGTCGATGCCGGCTATGTTGTCGACCGGGCTTTCGACGGTGAGGAAGGGCATTTCCTTGGCGACACCGAGCCCTATGACGCCGTGGTGCTCGACATCGGCTTGCCGCAGATGGACGGCATCAGCGTGGTCGAACGCTGGCGGCGCGGCGGCCGCAAGATGCCGGTCCTGATTCTGACGGCGCGCGATCGCTGGAGCGACAAGGTATCCGGCATCGACGCCGGCGCCGACGATTATGTCACCAAGCCGTTCCACATCGAAGAGGTGCTGGCCAGGGTCCGAGCGCTCATCCGGCGCGCGGCCGGCCATGCGTCGTCCGAACTGACCTGCGGACCGCTGCGGCTCGACACCAAAGCCTCCAAGGCCGATGTCGACGGCGTGCCGTTGAAGCTGACGTCGCACGAATTTCGCCTGCTTGCCTATCTGATGCACCATATGGGCGAGGTCGTGTCCCGAACCGAGTTGGTCGAGCACCTTTACGATCAGGATTTCGACCGCGATTCCAACACAATCGAGGTCTTTGTCGGGCGGCTTCGCAAGAAGATGGGCATCGACATGATAGAAACCGTTCGCGGCATGGGCTATCGGATGCGTGAGCCGGAGGCGTAAGGCGGAACCGCTCAGACAGACTGCAAGGACGCCGCTTTCACTGCGGTTCGGGCCGCGTTCGCTGGCGTTCCGGGTGATCGCCTTTTCCACGGTCTGGGCGATACTCACCCTGATTGTCATCTTCACGCTGATTACCACCCTTTATCGCCAGGCGAGCGAGCGCGGTTTCGACAGCCTGCTGTCGGCGCATCTGTTCAATCTGATCGGCTCGGTCGGCGTGTCCGAAGGCGGTTCGCTGACCGGCGCTCCCGACCTGGGCGACCTTCGGTTCTCGGAGCCGAATTCCGGCTGGTACTGGTCGGTGGAGCCTGCGTCGGAAGGCGTGAGTGGTGAGTTGCACTCCTCCTCGATGACCAAGGCGATCCTGTCGCCAAGCGTCGCCGAGGTTCCTTTCAATGCCAGCTTCCAGCGCAGCTATACGACAGAAGGCATCGATGGCGAGGAACTGGAAGTGTTCGAGAGCGAGTTCGTTCTCGACGCGAAAAATCGCGCAGCGCGCTTCCGCGTCATGGGCAACCGGACCGAGCTCGAGCAGGAGATAAGCGCCTTTCAGCGTCGCCTGCTGACCTATCTTTCGCTGTTCGGCGTCGGCATGATCGCCATCAACGCCATCGCCATCCTGCTGGGCCTGCAGCCATTGCGCCGGGTCAGGGACGCTCTCGCCATGGTGCGCGAAGGAACCGCGCAAAAGCTCGACGGTCGCTTCCCTGCCGAGATCGAGCCGCTCGCCAACGAGACCAACGCGTTGATCGAAAACAACAAGCGTATCGTCGAGCGCTCGCGGACGCAGGTCGGCAACCTCGCCCATTCGCTGAAGACGCCGCTGGCGGTGCTGATCAACGAGGGACGGGCGCTCGGCGGCGCCAAGGGCCAGCTCATAGCCGAACAGGCCGCCTCGATGCAGAAGCAGATCGACCATTATCTGCAGCGCGCCCGCGTTGCGGCGCAACGTGACAGCGTCGTCTACCGCACGCCGGTGGCGCCGCTGGTCCAGCGCATGGTGCGCGTGCTGCAAAAACTCAATCCGCAGACCGCTCTCTCGCTTTCGCTGCCGGCAGTCGATATCGTCTTTGCCGGCGAACGCGAGGATCTGGAAGAATTGCTTGGCAATTTGCTCGACAACGCCATGAAATGGGCAAAGAGCGCGGTCGCGGTATCGGTGGCGCCAATCCCCGGCAAGAAGACTGGCTCCGGCAAGGAGGGTGCTGTCATCCTGTTCGAGATCAGCATCGAGGATGACGGCCCGGGCATTCCAGAAGACAAGGCACGCGAGGCGCTGAAGCGCGGACGGCGTCTCGACGAGACAAGGCCGGGCACCGGGCTTGGACTTGCCATTGTCGCCGACCTCGTCAACGAATACGGAGGCGTTCTGGCTCTGGAACGGTCCAGCATGGGCGGGTTGAAGGCGGTGGTTCGATTGCGGAGCCTTCACTAATGCATGTCGCGCAAAAGTGTGCAGCGGTTTTGCGATAACGACATGCGTAAAAACAACAACCTGAAGCGCGTCGCACGAGGCCGGCCAAACGCGACGCGCTTTAGGCCTATGCTTTTGCTGGGCCAGTCGACATTGATCGACGGTGCGTGATATGGCGGCATGTCGACTGGTCCCGGAGCCGTCGGCCGCGGCCAAATTTCCGACAAACATCGACACTATGGCCACGCCGACTTCCCCGATGGCGCGGCCCCCCAGCTTTAACTCAAGAGACCGGTTTTTGGCATGAAGATTCGCGTCGCGCTCGTCTCCGCACTGCTGGCCGTTTCCGGCTGCACGACGCTGGGCAGGAACCCTGGCCTCACGGTGGCGCCGCAGCCGGCCGCAACGCCGCCAAGTGAAGGCAAGATCGCGACGACGGTTATTTCCGCCATGGGCGGTGGCCTCGTCAGCGGATCGATCGGTACCGGCTTGAGCGGCCCCGAAAAGCGCAAGGCGCTGGAGGCGGAATACAGGGCGCTCGAGTACACGGCGAGCAGCCAGAAGGTGACGTGGAAGAGCGATCGGTCGGCGCATTACGGTGAAGTCGTGCCCGCCCAGCCCTATCGTGTCGGCTCGCAGGACTGCCGACAATACACCCATACGGTGTTTACAGGCGCCGCCGGCGCCACCGCGCGCGGAACCGCTTGCCGCAACGCCGATGGCAGCTGGACGCCGCTGACGTAACGACCGGCCGGATAATGCATGTCGCGCAAAAGTGTGCAGCGGTTTTGCGATAACGACATGCATAAAAACAAGAATCGCGCAAAAGCATGCCCTCGGGCCTGAATCGAGGGTGTGCAGCGATCTTGCGATGACGATATGCATGAAAACAACTATCTAAGGCGCGTCGCATGACGCCGGTCGATCGCGACGCGCTTTAGGTCCGGTTGACATCAATCAAGGACATGCGACGCATCTGCCGTCCAAAGCGTCGCAGGACGCCTGTGTTGGCAGGGCAGGGCTCTGCCGTTATTGGAAGAAGCATGCTGTTCTGGGTCATCGCCGCCATTCTCACGCTGGGTGCAAGCCTGGCGGTGCTGCTGCCGCTGGCCGGCGGCCCGAAGGGTGGTTCGCCAAGCAGCGATCATGACCTTGAAGTCTATCGCGACCAGCTGTCCGAGCTTGACCGCGACGTGGCACGTGGCCTGATCCAGCCGGCCGAGGCCGAAGAGGCGCGTGCGGAGATCGCCCGCCGCATCCTTCGCCTCGACAATGCCGCCGACAAGGCAGCGGCGCGGCAGCCATCGATGGCGACCAGGCTGGTTGCGACGGCTGCGGTCCTGGCGGTCCCGCTGGTCAGCTGGGGCTTGTACAGCCAACTCGGCTCGCCCGATCTGCCGTCGCAGCCACTCAGCGAGCGACTGGCCAAGAATCCCGCCGACAGTTCGGTCGACGAACTGGTGGCACGCGCCGAGGCCCACCTTGCCGCCAACCCGTCCGATGCCAGGGGTTGGGACGTGCTGGCGCCAATCTATCTGCGCATGCAGCGATTCTCCGACGCGGTGACGGCGTACCGCAACGCCATTCGCCTCGACGGCGACAGCGCAGCCCGCCAGGCCGGCCTCGGCGAGGCGATCGCCAGCGAAGCGGGCGGCATTGTCTCGGCCGATGCTCAGGCCGCCTTCGAGGCGGCGCTGAAGCTCGATCCGGCGAATCCGAAGGCCAGCTTTTATCTGGCGATGGGCATGGCGCAGGAAGGCCGCATCGAGGAGGCGACGATTGGCTGGCAGAAAATGCTCGCGGCCTTGCCACAGGACTCGCCCTGGCGCGGCGCCGTCGAGCAGGCACTGGCCGAATCCGCCAGGCGCAGCGTCGCTTCGGGAGTACCTGCAAAAGGCCCGAACGCCGGGGATGTCGATGCCGCCGCGTCGATGTCGCCGCAGGATAGGGAAGCGATGATCAACACCATGGTTGCGGGGCTTGATGAAAAACTGCGGCAAAACCCGCGCGATGTGGAAGGATGGATGCAGCTTATTCGTTCCTATGTCGTGCTGGGCAAGGCCGATCAGGCGCGCGACGCGCTCAATCGCGGTATCGCCGTTTTTGGCTCCGATAGTGACGAAGCGAAGAAATTCACCGCCTTTGCCGCCTCGCTTGGCCTGACGGCGACGGAGTAAAAAATGACGCGCAAGCAGAAAAGACTGTCGGTGATCGCCGGAGGGTTGGCCTTCCTCGGTGCCGCCACCGGCCTGACCTTCTACGCGCTCGGCCAGAAGGCCTCCTACTTCTACATGCCCGCCGATCTGACCGCCGCCAGCCTGCAGCCCGGGCAGCGTATCAGGCTCGGCGGCCTCGTCGAAAAAGGCACGATCGAGCGCGGTCAGGGGACCACCGTCGCCTTTTCGGTGACCGACAACCAGAAGCAGGTCAAGGTCACCTACACCGGCATTCTTCCCGACCTTTTCCGCGAGGAGCAGGGCGTCATCACTGAAGGCATTTTTCGCCCGGACGGCGTCTTCGTCGCCGACAGCGTGCTGGCCAAGCACGACGAGAACTATATGCCCAAGGAGGTGGCCGACGGCCTCAAGTCCAGGGGCGTGTGGCAGGAGAGCAAAAAGTGACTAAGCAGGTTCCGCAAAAGCCTGCCCTCGGGCTTGACACGAGGGTTCCCACGGTTTTGCGGCAAGACCCTGCGGCAAAACAAAAACCTGGCGGGCTTGGCCACAATGGTTGAAACCGGACATTTCGCGCTGGTCCTGGCGTTTGCGCTGTCTTTGGTACAGGCGCTGGTGCCGCTGTTCGGCGCGCGTATCAACAGCCAGAAGATGATGGCCGTCGGCGGTCCGGTCGCGGTGACCGGCTTCGCCTTGACCGCTCTGTCCTTCGCGGCACTGGCGACGGCCTATGCGACGTCCGACTTTTCGGTGGCCAACGTCTGGGACAACTCGCATTCGCTGCAGCCGCTGATCTACAAGATCACCGGCACATGGGGCAATCACGAGGGCTCGATGCTGCTCTGGGTGCTGATCCTGAGCTTCTTCGGGGCGCTCGTCGCTGTTTTCGGCAGCAATCTTCCAGCGACCCTTCGAGCCAACGTGCTGGCCGTGCAAGGCGCGATCGGCGCCACCTTCTTGCTGTTCATCCTGGCGACGTCCAACCCGTTCGCCAGGCTCAATCCGGCGCCGATCGAGGGCCGCGATCTCAACCCGATCCTGCAGGATCTCGGCCTCGCCATCCATCCGCCGCTGCTCTATCTCGGCTATGTCGGCTTCTCGATCTGCTTTTCCTTCTCGGTCGCCGCCCTCATCGAAGGCCGCATCGACGCGTCCTGGGCGCGCTGGGTGCGGCCATGGACGCTGGTCGCGTGGATGTTCCTGACCGGCGGCATCGCCATGGGTTCCTACTGGGCCTATTACGAACTTGGCTGGGGCGGTTTCTGGTTCTGGGATCCGGTCGAGAACGCCTCGTTCATGCCTTGGCTGGCCGGTACCGCGCTGCTCCATTCGGCGATCGTCATGGAAAAGCGCTCGGCCCTGAAGATCTGGACGCTGTTGCTGGCGATCCTGACCTTCTCGCTGTCGCTGCTCGGCACCTTCCTGGTGCGCTCCGGCGTGCTCACCTCCGTCCACGCCTTCGCCACCGATCCGACGCGCGGCGTGTTCATTCTCTGCATCCTGACACTGTTCATCGGCGGCTCACTGGCGTTGTTCGCCTTTCGCGCCTCGAGGTTGACGGCCGGCGGCCTGTTTCATCCGATCTCGCGCGAAGGGGCGCTGGTCCTCAACAATCTGTTCCTGACCACGGCCACCGCCACCGTGCTGATCGGTACGCTCTATCCGCTGGTCGTCGAGGCCGTTTCGGCCGACAAGATTTCGGTCGGCGCGCCGTTCTTCAACCTGACGTTCGGCCCGCTGATGGTGCCGCTCCTGGTCGCGGTTCCGTTCGGGCCGCTGCTGGCCTGGAAGCGCGGCGATATTCTCGCCGTCGCCCAGCGGCTGATGGCGGCCTTCGCCGCCGCGCTTCTGGCCGTGCTGGTGACGGCCTTGTTCATCGACGGCTCGTCGGTGTTCGCTGCACTTGGCGTCGGCCTGGCCTTCTGGCTGATCTGCGGCGCGCTCACCGATATTGCCGTCAAGTCCGGCCTTGGCAGTGTCGCGCCCGGCGTCGTGTTCAGGCGCTTCGCCGGCCTGCCGCGTTCGGTCTTCGGCACCGCGCTCGCCCATCTCGGTCTTGGGCTGACGACGCTGGGCATCGTCGGCACACTTTGCTTCGGCACCGAGAAGATACTGTCGATGCGTGCCGGCGAGACCGTGCAACTGTCCGGCCACACACTGCGCTTCGAAGGGCTTTATCCGGCCCAGGGGCCTAACTACAGCGAGGATCGCGGCCGCTTCGCCCTGCTCGGCGCTGATGGAAGCACCACCGCCGTGATCACCTCGTCCAAGCGCTCCTATCCGGTCCGGCAGATGACGACGACCGAGTCCGGTATCAAGACGATCGGTTTCAGCCAGCTCTACCTCTCGCTTGGCGACGAGGCGACCGACGGCTCCGTCGTGGTGCGGCTGTGGTGGAAGCCGCTGGTGACGTTGATCTGGGGCGGCGCCCTTGTCATGATGGCAGGTGCTGCGATGTCGCTGATGGACCGGCGGCTGCGCGTCGGCGCACCGTCGCGCCGCCGCAGATCGGCGGGCGCCATGCCTTCGGCGAGCCTGCCATGACCGCAAGAAAAACTTCACTGGCCTCCTTGATCCTGCTGCTGACGCTGTTGTTTGCCGGCGCCGCACTTGCGGTGAAGCCGGACGAGGTTCTGGCCGACCCGGCGCTCGAGGCGCGAGCACGGACGCTTTCGGAGGAGCTGCGCTGCATGGTTTGCCAGAACCAGTCGATCGACGAATCCGACGCCGACCTTGCCCGCGACCTGCGCGTGCTGGTGCGCCAGCGCCTGGTCGCCGGCGATACCGACCGGCAGGTGATCGACTACATCGTTTCCCGCTACGGCGAGTTCGTGCTGTTGAAGCCGCGCTTCAGCCTGCGCAATGCGCTGTTGTGGGGCACGCCGGTCCTCCTGCTGCTTGCCGGCGGGATTTTCATCGTGCTGACCGCCCGGTCGCGCCGTTCAACGCCTGCGGCCATGCTCACCGCCGAGGAGAAGGCAGCGTTGGACAAGGTGCTGGGTAACTAATTCGGCCCGGCCGCCCCGCCGCCAAGGCCACGGCCGTGTCACGATGTCTCGCGACCAGGTGACGAACCGCTTCAAGCCTTGTCTGCGCGCCTGGCTTCCGACGCTTCGATGATGGCGTCGATTTCCGCCATGGCTTCGTCGTGCGGCACGACACGGCCAGCTGCCGCATCGGCCATGCCGCGTTTGATGCCTTCGATGATCTCAAGCTCGCGATCGACATAGGCCGATATCGCCTCGGCCGCGAGGAAGGATTTGCTGCGCCGCGTGTCGGCGGCGATCCGCTCCAGCTTCAGCTTGGTTTCGGACGAAACCCGAATCGTCATGATGGCGCTTGCGGTCATGGTGAAAGCCTTGTGCTGAACTGTGTACAACATAGGGCAACGGGCGGGCGCAACCAAAGGGTTGGTGCCTGCAAACATTACCAAAGTTTCATGCACTGGAAATGGCGCCGTAATGTGCGCGCCTCTATTTCTCTTGGCCGAGGATGCCGACCGAAGCGCATCCCTTGAAAGAGGATACGAGACCCATGAATATTGCCCCCAATTCACATTCCCGCACCCGCAAACGCCTGATGGCTGCCGCCGCATCAGTGGCCATTGCCGGCGCGATCGGCTTCGGCGCGGTTGCCACCGGGACAGCCCCCGTCCTGGCCGAGGCCGTGCGTGTCGAGGCGCCTCAGGTCCCGAGCTTCGCCGACGTGGTCGAGCGCGTTTCGCCGGCGGTCGTCAGTGTCCGCGTCAAAGCCAAGATAGAATCGACCGCCGACGATGGCTCTGACCTGCCCGACGCCTTCGGCAATCTCCCCGACGATCCGCAATTGCGCCGCTTCTTCAGGGAGTTCCGTGGCTTTGGCGATCAGGATGGCCGGGATGGGATGCGACGTTTCGGACGTGGTGACCGCCAGCCGCGGCCGGTCGCTCAAGGGTCCGGCTTCTTCATCTCCGAGGATGGCTACCTCGTCACCAACAACCATGTCGTCGGAGAGGGCTCGTCCTTCACGGTGGTGATGCATGACGGCAAGGAACTCGACGCCAAGTTGGTCGGCACAGATCCGCGCACCGATCTCGCAGTGCTCAAGGTCGAAGGCGACGGCAAGTTCACCTATGTCGACTTCGCCGATGATTCAAAGGTTCGCGTCGGCGACTGGGTGGTGGCCGTCGGCAATCCGTTCGGCCTCGGCGGCACAGTCACTGCCGGCATTGTCTCGGCCCGTGGTCGCGACATCGGCGCCGGTCCTTATGATGATTTCATCCAGATCGATGCCTCGGTGAACCGCGGCAATTCGGGTGGCCCGACCTTCAACCTCAACGGCCAGGTCGTCGGCATCAACACCGCGATCTTCTCGCCGTCCGGCGGCAGCGTCGGCATTGCCTTCGACATTCCCGCCTCGACCGCCAAACAGGTCGTTCAGGATCTGATGAAGGACGGCACCGTCCAGCGCGGCTGGCTTGGCGTCGAGATCCAGCCGGTCACCTCCGAAATCGCCGAATCGCTCGGGCTGAAGTCCGATAAGGGCGCTCTTGTTTCCAGCGCCCAGGACGATGGTCCCGGCAAGGACGCCGGCATATCGGCTGGTGACGTCATCACTCAGGTGGACGGCAAGGACGTCGCTTCGCCGAAGGAACTCGCCCGTCTGATCGGCGCCTACCCGCCCGGCAAGCCGGTCGACGTCACGCTGTGGCGTGACGGCAAGAGTGAAACGGTCAAGGTCGACCTCGGCACGCTGCCTTCGAGTGACAAGCAGGCTTCGGCCGACCAGCAGCCTTCGGCTCCGCCAAAGGCCGATACGCTGGCCGACCTCGGTCTCACCGTCACCAGGTCCGACGATGGCAAAGGGCTTGTGGTGACCGATGTCGATCCCGACAGCGATGCCGCCGATCGCGGCATCCAGCCCGGCGATGTCATCACCTCGGTCAATTCGACGGAGGTCAATGGCACCGAGGACGTCGCCAAGGCCATGGCCGACGCGGTGAAGTCGGGCCGCAAGGCGGTGCTGATGCAGATCACCCGCGACGACAGCAACCGCTTCGTCGCGCTGCCTGTCGCCAAGGGCTGACGTTCCAGACTCTTCCGATGCGGCGGTTTCAAACACCCGAGCCGTAGCATGGGAAAGCACGGGGCTTGAATACGTTAGTCAGTCATCGTGTTCCGCCCCAGCGGCAGCGGGCGCCCATCGCCCGCTGCCGCTCGAACAACAGAGCAGTCGCCCAAAGTGTGAAGCGGTTTGGGGATGACGACATGCTCAAACAATAAAGCATGTCGCCCAAATCCGAGGATGCGGCGGCTCGACGCCAATAACATTATAAAACAAAGACTTACTGCTCGTTCTTGAATCATTTTGTTCGCGATACACCTTGAGGCCATGATGCCTATGCCGGCCACTCAATCTTCCAGCGAAATCGCGTATAACGGTCCCATGAAGATTCTCGTCATAGAAGACGATCGCGAAGCGGCCGATTACCTCCAGAAAGCCTTTACCGAGGCCGGACATACCGCCCATGTCGCCGGCGACGGCGAAACCGGCTTCGCGCTCGCTGACTCCGGCGACTATGACGTGATGGTGGTCGACCGCATGCTGCCGCGCCGCGACGGCCTGTCGGTCATCGCCGGTCTTAGATCCCGAGGCAAGACTACGCCGGTGCTGATCCTGTCGGCGCTCGGCGAAGTCGACGACCGGGTCACCGGCTTGCGCGCCGGCGGCGACGACTATCTGACCAAGCCCTATGCCTTTTCCGAGCTTCTGGCCCGGGTCGAGGTGCTGAACCGCCGCGCCAGCGCCAGGGAGGCCGAAACCGTCTACCGGGTCGGCGACCTCGAACTCGACAGGCTGTCGCATTCGGTACGGCGCGCGGCCCGCGAGATTACGCTGCAGCCGCGCGAGTTCCGCCTGCTCGAATATCTGATGCGCCATGCCGGCCAGGTGGTGACCCGCACCATGCTGCTGGAAAATGTCTGGGACTATCATTTCGATCCGCAGACCAACGTCATCGACGTTCACGTCTCGCGGCTGCGCGGCAAGATCGAGAAGGGCTTCGACAAGCCCATCCTGCACACGGTCCGTGGCGCCGGCTATATGCTCAAGAGCGGCTAGCATGGCCCTTTCCATGCCGGCCATCATGAAGACGACGGCAGCGCGGCTTTCGGCGCTCTATCTCCTGCTGTTCGCCATCTGTGCGGTGCTGCTCGTCTTCTACATGACCTCGCTGTCGGCGCGCATGCTGACCGGCCAGACGCAGGAGACCATCAACGATGAGGTGCTCGGACTCGCCCGGGTCTATCAGCGCGGCGGCTTGCCGCTGCTGGTCCGGGTGGTCGAGCAGCGCTCCCGCCAGCCCGGCGCCAATCTCTATTTGATCGCCGATGCCAACGGCCAGATCCTGACCGGCAACGTGCAGAGCCTGGAACCCGGCGTTCTCGTGGCCGAGGGCTGGACGACGGAGCCGTTTTCCTACCGGCGCTTTGGCGAGGGCGAGCTCGAGCGGCAACGCAATCCGATCGCCGACCCGAACGAACCCAGCCAGAGCGAAGTCCAGGTCGAAGGCGAGAAGGGCCACAACGCCATTGCCTTGGTGCTGCGCCTGCCGAACCAGATGATCATGCTGGTCGGCCGCGATCTCGGCGAGCCTGAGCGGTTCCGCGCCGTTATCCGCCGCGCCTTGACGTTGGCGCTCGGCATGATGGCGCTTGGCGGAATTTTGATCTGGTTCTTCGTCGGCCGCGCGGCGCTGAAGCGCATCGACTCGGTGTCGCAGGCCAGTCGCCGCATCTTAGGCGGCGACCTTTCCGGCCGGCTGCCGGTCACCGGCGCCGGCGACGAGTTCGATCGGCTCTCCGAAAATCTCAATTCCATGCTGGCCAGGATCGCCACGCTGAATGAAGGGCTGAAGCAGGTCTCCGACAACATCGCCCACGATCTGAAGACGCCGCTGACCAGGCTGCGCAACCGCGCCGAGGCGACGCTCTCCGGCAAGCACAACTCCGCCGACTACCGGCAGGCGCTGGAAGCGACAATCGCCGAGTCCGACCATCTGATAAAGACCTTCAACGCCATCCTGATGATCTCGAGGCTGGAGGCGGGCTATTCCTCAGAAATCACCAGCCGGGTCGATCTGGCTGCTTCCGTGTGCGATGTCGTCGAGCTCTACGAGCCGGTGGCGGAGGAGGCGGGAGTGACACTCGAGACCTCTGTGCAGGACGGCTTCGCCGTTGAAGGCAATCGCGAGCTGATCGGCCAGGCGCTATCGAACATCGTCGACAACGCGATCAAATATTCGACCGACTCGACAGCCAAGCCGACCGTTCGCGTGGCGCTCGATCGCGTCGGCAGCGAAATCAGGCTTTCCGTCACCGACAACGGCCAGGGCATTTCCGACGATGCCGATCGCGCCAGGGCGACCGAGCGTTTCGTGCGGCTGGAGAAGAGCCGCTCGCAGCCGGGTTCCGGTCTCGGCCTCAGCCTCGCCAAGGCGATCATGACATTCCACAAAGGGCGGCTTGATCTCCTGCCCGCCAATCCTGGATTATCCGTCGTCATGAGTTTTCCCGAACGGGAGGATCGCTGATGGCGGTGAAGGCGGCTGCGGGACACACCCACTGGCTTCTGAAGCCGGCGGCAAGGCTCGTGCCTCTGGATCAGAACCGAGCCCGGCGGGAATTGTCGGAGATCGCTTCCGCAGCGCAGGAAGAGGGGCTTGCCGTGCTGGCGAAATTCCTGGCCGGCGAGGGCGCCGTCCAGGAGTTTCTCGCGGCAGTCTTCGACCTGTCGCCGTTCCTGCGCGACACGGTGCGCCGCCGCCCGCAGATCCTGGATGCGCTTTTCGATGAGACCGTCGAGGCCCGGCTGGCATCGATCGGCGCCGCCATCGACAAGGCCGCGCGGGCGGAAGCCATCTCTGAGAACGGCCTGATGATGGAGCTGCGGCAATGGAAAGCGGAAGCGCATGTCCTGATCGCGCTGGCCGATCTTGCAGGCGAGGCCGAAACTGCAATCACAGTACGGCGGCTGAGCGATCTTGCCGACGCCTGCACCCGCGCTGCCGTCGACTTCCTGCTTCGCGACGCGCACCGACAAGGCAAGCTCAAACGGTCGGATCTCGAGGATCCGGCGCGCCGGTCGGGCTGGATCCTGCTCGGCATGGGCAAGCTTGGCGCGCATGAGCTGAACTTCTCCTCCGACATCGACCTCGTCGTTTTCTTCGACCCGCAAGCGCCAGCAGTCGTCGATCCGCTCGATGCGACGGAGCTGTTTTCGCGCCTGACCCGCCGGCTGGTCCGCATGCTCCAGGACCGCACCGAACACGGCTATGTTTTCCGCACCGACCTCAGGCTTCGTCCCGACCCCGGTTCGACGCCGCTGGCGATCCCGGTCGAGGCGGCGCTGCGCTACTACGAGGCGCGCGGCCAGAACTGGGAGAGGGCCGCAATGATCAAGGCGCGTCCGGTGGCCGGCGATGTCGCCGCCGGCACTGCGTTCCTGAAGGAGCTCCAGCCCTACATCTGGCGCAAATACATGGACTATGCGGCGATCGCCGACGTCCATTCGATCAAGCGCCAGATCCACGCCCACAAGGGTCTTGGCGAGATCGCGGTGAAGGGCCACAACGTCAAGCTCGGCCGCGGCGGCATCCGCGAGATCGAGTTCTTCGTCCAGACCCAGCAGCTCATCGCCGGCGGCCGCTTCCCCGAACTGCGCGGCCGCGAGACGGTGCCGATGCTTGGCCAGCTTGCGGCACGCGGCTGGATCACTGCCGATGCGCGCGATACGCTCACAAGGCAGTACTGGCTCCTGCGCCGCGTCGAGCACGCCGTTCAGATGGTCGCCGACGAGCAGATCCACATACTGCCGGACGATGACGAAGGGCTCGAACGCATTGCCCGCCTGCTCGGTTTTGCCGATGCGGCGGCCTTTGCCGAGGCGTTCCGCGCCGCACTCCATCAGGTCGAACGCCACTACGCAGCGCTTTTCGAGACCGCGCCCGAGCTTTCGGCTGGCATCGGCAATCTGGTCTTTACCGGCGATGTCGACGACCCCGATACGTTGCAGACCCTGCAGAGATTGGGATTCCAGCGGGCGAGCGACATCTGCCGCGTCATCCGCGGCTGGCATTTCGGCCGCTATCGCGTCACCCAGTCAGCCGAGGCGCGCGAGCGGTTGACCGAACTGACGCCGGCGCTGCTGCAATCCTTCGGCCAGACGCGCCGCGCGGACGAGGCGTTGATACGCTTCGACGAATTCCTTGCCGGTCTGCCCGCCGGCATTCAGCTGTTCTCGCTGCTCCACTCCAATCCGGCTCTGCTGAAGCTGCTGGCGACCATCATGGGCGCGGCGCCCCGGCTGGCCGCCATCATCACACGCCGGCCGCACGTGTTTGACGGCCTGCTTGATCCGGCCCTTTTGACCGAACTGCCGGACCGCGCCTATCTGTCCGGCCGTCTCGCCGCGTTCCTCGAAGGCGACAGGGCCTATGAGGACGTGCTCGACCGCTTGCGCATCTTTGCGTCCGAGCAAAAATTCCTGATCGGCGTCAGGCTGCTTGCCGGCTCGATCGATCCGGCGCGCGCCGGCCGTGCTTTTTCCGATCTGGCCGATCTCACCATCGACGCGGCGCTGCGGGCGGTCATCGCCGAGTTCGCGCTACGCCACGGTCGCATCGCCGGCGGCACGGTTGCGCTGCTCGGCATGGGCAAGCTCGGCAGCCGCGAATTGACGGCCGGCTCAGACGTCGACCTCATCCTGCTCTATGATCACGACGCCGATGCCGAAGAATCCGATGGCGACAAGCCGCTCGCCCCGTCGCACTATTACGCCAGGATGACGCAGCGGCTGATCGCTGCGGTGTCCGCGCCGACCGCCGAGGGCGTTCTCTACGAACTCGACCTTCGCTTGCGGCCGTCCGGCAACAAGGGGCCGGTGGCGACCCATGTCGATGCCTTCAAGAAGTACCAGCGCAAGGACGCCTGGACCTGGGAGCATATGGCGCTGTCAAGGGCCCGCGCGATCGGCGGCGATCAAGCGCTATGCGCCGAGGTCGAGACCGAAGTGGCACAGGTGCTTGCCCTGCCGCGCGACAGCGCCAAGGTGATGGCCGAGGCGGCCGAGATGCGCGCGATGATCGAGAAGGAAAAACCGCCGCGCGATCTCTGGGACATCAAGCTGATTCCGGGTGGTCTCATCGATCTCGAATTCATCGCGCAGGTGGCGGTGATCACGGGAAAGGTCGAAGCGGGCCGCCGGGCCACCGGGACGGCGGACGTGCTGTCGAGGCTGGCGCCGGATTTCGCCGAGGCCCAGGTCAGGCAGGAGCTTTGCGATGCCTATGCGCTCTATCTGGCGCTGACCCAGATGACGCGGCTCTGCCTCACCGGCGTATTCGAACGCGACGACGTTCCGCCGGGGCTTTCGGATCTGCTACTGGCGGTCACCGACCTGCCGGATTTCGGCGTGCTGGAAGCGCACCTCAAGGAGATGTCGCAAAATGTCAGGAAGGATTTTGGCTTTTTGCTTCGTGTGAATGAGTAGTGAATGGTGAATGGTGAATGGTGAATGGAATTAGATATTCACTACTGACTATTCACTATTCACTATTCACTATTCACTAGTCAGGCGGCGGCCCTGACTGGCTGCGTCGGCTTCCTGGTCGGAATGCGCACCGACACGATCGTGCCGGTGCCTTCGGTGGAGCGGATTTTCAAGGCGCCGCCCTGAAGCTCGGCCAACGAGCGTGAGATGGCAAGGCCAAGGCCGGAACCGGCATGGCTCTTGGAAAACTGGTTCTGCACCTGCTCGAACGGCCGCCCGAGCTTGCTCAGCGCCTCCTTCGGGATGCCGCAGCCATTGTCTTCGATCGTCAGCACCAGAGCGCTGGAGGTGTTGCGGGCCCTTACCGCAATGCGGCCGCCCTGGCCGGTGAACTTCACCGCATTCGACAGCAGGTTGATGATGATCTGCTTGATCGCCCGGCGGTCGGCGAACAGCGTCAGCGAATCGGGGATGCGTGTTTCGACGGTGATCGACTTTTCCGCCGCCTGCAGCGAGATGACGCGCACCGTTTCCCGCATCAGCGGGCAGAGGTCGATTTCCTCCTGATCCATCGAGAACTGGCCGGCCTCGATCTTCGACATGTCGAGGATGTCGTTGATGACGCCCAGAAGATATTTGCCGCTGCCGTTGATGTCGGTGGCGTATTCCTCGTAGCGCGGCGAACCCAGGGGCCCGAACAGCGCCTGTTCCATCAGTTCGGAGAAGCCGATGATCGCGTTGAGCGGCGTGCGCAATTCATGTGACATGTTGGCCAGGAACTCGGATTTGGCCCGGTTCGCGGCCTCGGCGCGCTCGGTTTCCTTCATGTATTTGTGATTGAGCTCGACCAGTTCGCGCGACCGCTCTTCCTCTGCCCGGCGGGCAAGGCTGAGGTCATGGATCGTCGCCATCAGCCGGCGCTCACTGTCGACCAGCTTCTCCTGGTGCAGCTTGATCTGGGTGATGTCGGAGCCGACCGAGACGGTGCCGCCGTCCCTGGTCCGCAACTCGTTCACCTGCAGCCAGCGGCCATCGGCAAGCTGCCGCTCGAAGGTCACGCCGCCTTGCTGCCCGTTGGTGTTGGCAAGCCGGCGCTCCGAAGCGAAGGCAAGCATGCGATCTTCGAGAACGGCGCGCGAGGCGCCCGGCATCACGTCGCGATCCGACAGGCCGTTGTCCTGCTGGAACTTGGAATTGCACATGATCAGGCGCTGGGCCGAATCCCAGAGCACGAAGGATTCGTTGATGTTTTCGATGGCCGTTCGCAGGCGAAGATCCGCGGCCTCGGAGCGCAGCGCCAAATGCCGCTGCTCGGTGACGTCGACGGCGATGCCGATCAACTGGATCTCCGGCGCTTCCGGGTCGATCACCTGCGCTCTTGCGCGCATCCACACCCATTGTCCGTCGGCGTGGCGCATCCGGAACACTTGGTCGATGTGGTCGATCTCACGTGCGACGATCCTGTTGGCGAGTTGGAACAGGTCGCCGTCCTCGGGATGGATGATCCCGTCGACCTCGCCGAACGACAGCATCGTGTCGCAGGGCTCATAGCCCAGCATGTCGTACATCGAACGCGACCAGTACATCTTGCCGCGCACCATGTCCCAATCCCACAGGCCGCAGCGGCCGCGCACCAGCGCCATGTCGATGCGCTGGTGCGCTTCGAGATAGATGCGGTCGGCGGTCTGGGCGCGCGCCGCCTGGCCGAAATAGGCATAGAGGACGATGATCAGCACGCCGGCCGTCAGCACGAACAGCGTGACGTTGAGCGAAACGGTCTTGCGCCACGTGTCGAAGACCGCATCCTGCGGAACGAGCGCTGCGGCAGCACCATTCCTGCCGTTTGCCAGGCTCACCGCGGCATACCAGTCCTGGCCGCCGATGCTGACCTCCATCACCCCGGCGCGGTCGCCGAACATGAACAGCGGTTGACCGCCCTGGGCGATGGCGTCGAGCGACCGCCCCTCCCAGCCCGTCGATTGCGGTGTCACGGCAACGATCTTGAACGCGCTGTCGGTGACCGCAAGCACGTGGCTTCGACCCATGGCGCCCTGACGGCTGATGCCCTCCAACAGGTCCTGCGTCGCGCCAGGCGTCGAGGCCATGTTCGCATCGACGCTGATCGAACTGGCCAGTTGGCCCGCCGCGAGCGAGAGGATCGCCTTGGCGTCGCGTTCCACGTCGTCGCGCTCGTGCATCAGCGACAGGAACCGCAGTGCCGCGATGACAATCAGGAAAATGATGATGAGGGCCGGTATCGATCGGCGCAGCAATGGCTCGGCTGCCAGAAGCCGTCGGTAGGCGGGTTCGGCGATCAGCCGCGCATTGCCGGCGAGACCGTCGCTTCCCGCCTCACGCTGCTCAAAACCCGTCCCTCCGGGCGCGCCCCACGCGTCCGCCTTCGCCATAAATGGCTCTCCCCGATCTTAAATCTGCTTGACGATCCGGCGACGCCGCACTTCCGAATCTTCAGCTAAAGAATCAAAGGTGATTCGGCTTGTCCAGTGGCGCAGCGAAAAAAGATTAAAAATCGACTAAAATAATGGCTTTATGGGCGGGCTTCCCTTCTCCCCTTGTGGGAGAAGGTGGCCGAGCGAAGCTCGGTCGGATGAGGGGTGCTCCAGCTTGGCACCGACAGCACTCCGTCCAACACCCCTTATCCGTCTCGGCGCTCCGCGCCGATCCACCTTCTCCCACAAGGGGGAGAAGGTGAGGACCATTACGCCAGCGTGCGCTCAATGATGTCGCGCAAATCGGCCGACAGGTTCTCGGTATTGGCAATCGAAAGCAGCGCTTCCCTTGCCTTGCCCTGCCGGGCAGGTTCCAGCGAGCGCCATGATCTGAGTGCCGTCGCCAGCCTGGCGGCCAATTGCGGGTTGCGCTTTTCGACCTGCAGGACCGTTTCGACGAAAAACCGGTAGCCTTCGCCGTCGGCGCGATGGAAGCCGGTCTGGTTGGCGCTGGAAAACGTGCCGACGAGCGAGCGCACCCGGTTCGGGTTGGCCATCGAGAAGGCCGGGTGGCCGGTCAGGGCGCGCACTGCATGAATGGTTTGCGGGCCCGGCACGCTGGCCTGGATATGGAACCATTTGTCCATCACCAGCGGATCGGTCGCATATTTCGCTTCGAACTCCGCCAGCGCCTTGACCGTCTCGGGCGAACCGTTATGGCGCAGCGCAAGCACGCTCAATGCGGCGGCCCGGTCGGTCATGTTGGTCGCGGACTGGAAATTCCGGGCCGCAAGCGCCGCACCTCCATGCAGCAGCGAAAGATAGTCGAGCAAGGTGTTGCGCAGCGCCCGGCGACCGGCGCTTGCCGCATCAGGACTGAAAGCGTCCTTGTCGGTCAGTCGATCGTAGAGGTCGGAGAATATCTCGCGATTCGCCTCGGCGATCGCGACCGTCAGCGCCTCGCGGGCCGAGAAAATGGCATCGGGGTCGATGTTCTTGCCGATGTCACGGGCGATATCGGCTTCGCTCGGAAGCGCCAGAGCCAGCGCCCGATAGGCCGGTTCGAGTGTCTCGTCGCCGGCTATTTTGCCGGCAAGCTCGATCAACCGCGATGCGAAACCGGGCTGCTTGCCGTCAAGGACCTGGCGGAAGGTGGATATCAGAGCCTCGGTCAAAAGCGTGTTGAACGCCTGCCAGCGCGAGAAGGTATCGTTGTCATGGCCAGCAAGGAAGAACTGATCGTCGGGCCTCTGCTCGACGGAAAGCGTCACCGGCGCCGAGAAGCCGCGGTTGAGCGACATCGCCGGGCGCTCAGTGACGCCCGAGAAGCGCACCATGTGCCGACGCTTGCGGATATGGATGACGCCGTCCTCGACGCTGGCGCCCTCGACGCCGCCATATTCTATCGCTTTGCCATCGGTGCCGACCAGGCTGAAGGCCAGCGGAATATGCATCAGCCGCTTGCGGCTTTCGGACGGCGTTGGCGGCACCGACTGTTCGATCTCGAGCGTGAATTCCTGGGCCGCCGCATTGTGCGTCGAACTGATGGTCAGATTGGGCGTGCCGGCCTGATGGTACCACAGCGAAAATTGCGCGAGGTCGCGCCCGGACACATCCTCGAACACCTTGATGAAGTCCTCGATGGTTGCAGCCTCGCCGTCATGGCGCTCGAAATAGAGATCCATGCCGGCCCGGAACGTCTCGGCGCCGAGAATGGTGCGGATCATGCGCACCACTTCCGAGCCCTTTTCGTAGACTGTCGCCGTGTAGAAATTATTGATCTCGCGGTAGCGGCGCGGTCGCACCGGATGCGCCAGCGGTCCCTGGTCTTCGGGAAACTGATGTGCCTTGAGCGTGCGCACTTCGGCGATGCGTTTCACCGCTCGCGAGCGTTGGTCGGCGGAGAATTCGTGATCGCGGAAAACTGTCAGCCCTTCCTTCAGGCAAAGCTGGAACCAGTCGCGGCAAGTGATTCTGTTGCCGGTCCAATTGTGGAAATACTCATGCGCGATGATCGCCTCGATATTGGCGAAATCGGCGTCCGTTGCGGTCTCCTGGTCGGCCAGCACATACTTGTCGTTGAAGATGTTGAGGCCCTTGTTCTCCATCGCGCCCATGTTGAAGTCGGACACGGCGACGATGTTGAAGACGTCGAGGTCGTATTCGCGGCCGAACGCTTCCTCGTCCCATTTCATCGACCGTTTCAGGGCGTCCATGGCGTAGCCGGCGAGTCGCTCCTTGCCCGGCTCGACAAAGATGCCGAGCTCGACCTCGCGGCCGGACAATGTGACGAAGCTGTCCGCGACCTTGCCGAGAGCGCCTGCGACCAGGGCGAACAGATAGGACGGCTTGGGGAAGGGGTCGTGCCAGACTGCATAGTGCCAGCCGTCGGCAAGTTCGCCGCTGCCAGCCGGATTGCCGTTGGAAAGAAGCTGTGGCGCCTCATGGTGCGGCGCCTCGATGCGCACCGTATAGACCGACAGGATATCCGGACGGTCGAGAAAATAGGTGATGCGCCGAAAGCCCTCGGCCTCGCACTGCGTGCAATAGACGTTGCTCGAGCGATAGAGGCCCATCAGGGTTTCGTTGTGCGCCGGCGCCAGCTCGGTTTCGATCAGCAGTTGGAAGCGGGCTGCTGCAGGCGGCGTGGTGATCGTCAACTGATCGGGCGTGGCGAAAAAATCGGTGGGCGCGAGTGTCTGGCCGTCGATTGCGATGCGGCCGAGCGTCAGGCCATCGCCGTCCAGCACCAGCGGCATTGACGCCGCTACGCCGTCGCGGCGCTCGACCGTCAGCACGGCGATGACGCGCGTGGCTTCCGGCGACAGGCGGAAAGTCAGGCCGGTTTCCGGAATGAGATAGTCGGTGGGGCGATAGTCTTCGAGCTTGAAGACCTGGCCGGTGTCCGTGCGCATTCCGTTGGTTTTCCTGTCGATTTCCGCAGCGGCAGGTGGGTCCGCTGGTCGAAGAAATGTGAAGCACGCGCTCTTTACACGAAACCGTCACTCGACAAAACTGGCTCAGCGCCTATTTCAGGCACTCGTTTTCCAATCATCGTCGCGAGGTATCCATGACCGTCGTCACACCGAAATTCGGCATGGGCGCCTCTGTGCTGCGTCGCGAGGACCAAGCCTTCCTCAAGGGCCTCGGTCGCTATACGGACGACATCCAGCCGGCCGGCCTCATGCACGGCTATGTCCTGCGCTCGCCGGTGGCCAAAGCAAGCTTCACCCTCGGTTCGACCGAGGCGGCCAAGGCGGCATCCGGTGTCCATCTGGTGCTGACCGGTGCGGATCTTGCTCATCTCGGCAAGCTGAAATCCGGCGTCATGCAGAGGCAGCCGGACGGCACCAAGGCGCCGACCCGCGACATTCCGGTCCTTTGCCGCGACCGGGTCAATTATGTCGGCGACGCCGTCGCCTTCGTCGTCGCCGACAGCCGCGCGCTGGCACAGGACGCGGCCGAACTGATCGAGGTCGATTATGAGGGCGAGGATGCCGCGTCTGGCACCGCCACGGCGCTTGACGAAGGCACGCCGCTGGTCTGGCCGGAACTCGGCTCCAACCGCGCCTTCAGCTACCACATCGGCGACAAGGCCAAGACCGCGGCGGCATTCGCCAGGGCGGCGCATGTCACTCGCATCGAATTCATCAACAACCGGCTGGTCTGCAACTACATCGAGCCGCGCTCGGCGATCGGCGAGTGGAACACGCAGGAGAACCGCTTCGTGCTGACCACGGGCTCGCAGGGCGTGCATTCGATGCAGTACATCCTGGCCGACGTCTTCAAGATCAAGAAGAACCAGCTGCGCGTCATCACGCCGGATGTCGGCGGCGGCTTCGGGCCGAAAAGCTTCGTCTATCGCGAGCATCCGCTGGTGCTGGAGGCCGCCAGGCGCCTTGGCCGCCCGGTGAAATGGGCCGGCGACCGCACCGAGCATTTCCTCACCGATGCGCAAGGTCGCGACAATGTCGTGACCGCCGAGATGGCGATGGACAAGGACGGCCGCTTTCTCGGCATGAAGGTCGATCTCCTCGCGAATATCGGTGCCTATATCTCGCAATATGGCCCGTTCATCCCCTATATCGGCGTCACCATGTCGACCGGCGTCTACGACATCCAGGCGCTCGACGTTTCGGTGACCGGCCTCTACACCAACACTTGCCCGGTCGATGCCTACCGCGGCGCCGGCCGTCCGGAAGCGGCATTCCTGCTGGAAAAGCTCGTCGACGCCTGCGCCCATGACCTGGCCTTGCCAGTCGAAGAGATCCGCCGGCGCAATTTCATCAGGCCCGAGCAGTTCCCTTACCGCACGCAGACCGACCGCCTCTATGATACCGGCGAATTCGCAGGCCATATGGACCGCGCCATCGAACAAGCGGAGTGGCAGGCGTTTCCGGAGCGACTGGCGCAGTCGAAGGCGGAAGGCAAAATCCGCGGCATCGGCATGGCGACCTATATCGAGGCCTGTGCTTTTCCCGGCTCCGAACCGGCCTTTGTCGAATTGAACGGCGACGGCACGGTGACGCTGAAGATCGGCACCCAGACCAACGGGCAGGGGCATGCGACCGCCTATGCGCAGTTCCTCTCGGAAAAGCTTCATCTCGACATCGACAAGATTCATGTTCGCCAGGGCGACACAGACGAGCTGAAGGCCGGCGGCGGCACCGGTGGCTCGCGCTCCATTCCGCTTGGCGGTGTGTCAGCTTCTCGCGCCGGCGAGGATCTGGCCATCAAGATCAGCCGCATCGCCGCCGATGAGCTGGAAGCCTCGGCCGACGACATCGAATTGTCCAACGGCGTTGCCCGCATCGTCGGCACCGACCGCACGATCGATTTTTCGAGCATCGCCAAGGCCGCCAAGAAGCCGGACGATCTCAAGGGCTTTGGCGAGTTCGTGCAGGACGAATGCACCTATCCGAACGGCACCCACATCTGCGAGGTCGAGATCGATCCCGACACCGGCGTGACGGAAATTGTCCGCTATACGATCGTCGACGATTTCGGCGTCACCGTGAACCCTGTGCTGCTGGCCGGCCAGGTGCATGGCGGCGTCGTCCAGGGCATCGGCCAGGCGCTGACCGAGAACACGGTCTATGACGAGGACGGGCAGCTGTTGACGGCAAGCTTCATGGACTATGCCATGCCGCGCGCCGACGATTTGCCGTTCTTCCATTTCGAGACCCGTAACGTGCCCTCGACCACCAATGCGCTCGGCATCAAGGGGGCAGGCGAGGCGGGCACAATCGGAGCGACGCCGGCCGCCCTCAACGCGGTGACGGATGCGCTCTATCGCGCCTACGGCATCAGGCACATCGACATGCCGGCAACGCCGGCGCGCATCTGGGCGGCGATCCAGGAAGCAGCTGCCAAGTGAGCCCGACGGACCATCCCGGCGGGCACAACACGCTGACCGGGATCATGCTCAAGATCGTCTCGGTGGCGGTCTTCGTCGCCATGTCGTCCTGCATCAAGGCGGCGGGCACGGTGCCGGCGGGCCAGATCGTCTTCTTCCGCTCGTTCTTTGCCATCTTTCCGATCGTCGTCTTCCTGGCCTTTCAGGGAAAGCTTGGCACCGCGTTTTCGACCAAGCGCCCGCTCAACCACATTGCGCGTGGCGTTGTCGGCGTCTGCGCCATGGGGCTCGGCTTCTTCGCGCTGATTCGGCTGCCGCTGCCGGAAGCGATCGCGCTGAACTACGCACAGCCGCTGCTGGTGGTGGTGTTCAGTTCGATCTTTCTCGGCGAAGCGATCCGCGTCTATCGCTGGAGCGCGGTTGCGGTCGGACTGGTCGGGGTGCTGGTCATCTCATGGCCGGAACTGACGCTGCTGGGTTCGGGCGCAGCACTCGGCGACCAGGAGGTGCTCGGCGTCATCGCCGCACTGGTCGCGGCAGCGATCTCGGCCGTCGCCATGCTGCTGGTGCGCAACCTCGTCCAGAGCGAGCCGACGGCAACCATCGTGCTGTGGTTTTCGGTGACGGCGAGCCTCCTGGCGTTGCTGTCGCTGCCGTTCGGCTGGCAGGCGCTGACACCGGCGCAGGCGGGCCTGCTTATTGCTGCAGGCTTTTGCGGCGGGCTCGCCCAGATTCTGATGACGGCCGCCTATCGCCATGCCGAGGCCTCGGTCGTGGCGCCTTTCGAATACACGTCGATGCTGCTTGGCATCGTTGTCGGCTATCTCGCCTTCGGCGACGTCCCGACGGTTCATATGCTCATCGGCGGCGTGATCGTCGTTGCCGCCGGCATCTTCATCATCTGGCGCGAGCGCCAGCTTGGCCTTGAACGTGCCCGCACCCGCCAGGCGACCCCGCCACAAGGATGATCAGGACGGCTCGGCCCGCTCGTTCGCCAATCGCACCAGCACGGTCCTTGTCTGCTCATCGGCGGGGAAAAACGATTCGATCGCCAGTTCCGACAGCGTCACGTCGAGCGGCGTGCCGAACACGGTGATGGTGCTGATGAACGACAGCACGGCATCGCCATGCGCAAGCCGCAGCGGGTGCACGATCGCGTTCGGCTCGACCGCCAGCGGCCGTGCGCCGTTCTGGCCGGACGGATAGGTCCGAAGCTCGCGCTCCAGTTCGACCAGAACCGGGTCGCCAGAGGCGTCGTTCTGGTGTTTCAGCCGGTCGAGAAGATGCGCGCGCCATTCGGCCAGGTTGACGATGCGCGGCGCGATGCCACCCGGGTGCAGGCTGAGCCGCAGCACGTTGACCGGCGGCTTCAGCAAGGAAGGCTCGGCAACATTGGCCAGGAACGGGCCGATGGCGGTGTTCGCCGACACCAGGTTCCAGTGCCGGTCGACAGCCAGAGCCGGGAAGGGTTCGTGCCCCCTGAGCACGATCTCGACCGCCGCCATCGCCGGCGCCAGCGAGGCATCGCTGACCGGACGCTCGCTGAAGCTAGGGGCAAAGCCTGCGGCCAGCAGGAGCCGGTTGCGCTGCCTCAGCGGAATCGACAGCTGCTCGGCCAGATGCAGCACCATGTCGCGCGAGGGTGCCGCGCGGCCGCTTTCCACGAAACTCAGATGCCGCTGCGAGATTTCGGCTTCCATGGCGAGATCGAGCTGGCTCATGCGCCGGCGCATGCGCCATTCGCGAATGAGGCTGCCGGCGGAAGTCTGGATTGCTGTCATGAGCGCATGACTAGGCCGGCCGCAGATGCATTTCAATTACCGGGGAGGTTATAGCGCCGCTCTTCCCTTCACCCTCAACCCAGCGTCCGCAGTTTCGCCTTCACCTCAAGAAAATCCCGCCACGCCAGCTTCTTGTGCGCGGGGGTTCTCAAGAGATAGGCCGGATGAAGCGTCGGCATGGCGGGAATGGCAATGCCGGCGGCGGTCGTGTGGACGCGCCAGTTGCCGCGCAGCCGCAGGATGCCCTCTGTGGTGTTGAGAAGGGTGCTTGCCGAGGGGCCGCCCAAATTGACCAGCACCTTCGGATTGACCAGCTCGATCTGCCGTTCGATGAACGGCCGGCAAATCTCGGTCTCGTGCGGCGTCGGCGTGCGGTTGCCCGGCGGCCGCCAGGGAATCACATTGGCGATGTAGGCCGAGGTCCGGTCGAGGCCGATTGCGGCCAGCATCCGGTCGAGCAGCCGGCCCGAGCGGCCGACGAACGGCAATCCCTCGATGTCCTCGTCGCGCCCGGGTGCCTCGCCGACCAGCATCACCGCGGCATTCGGATTGCCATCGGCGAACACCAGGTTCTTGGCGGTGAATTTGAGGTTGCAGCCGTCGAATGCCGCCATGTGCTGGCGAAGTTCGTCCAGGGTTGCCGCCGTCGTCGCCAGGTGTCGCGCCAATGCCGCTTGCTGCTCGTCGGGCACTGTCGCCATACCGGACGGCGCGCGCACCGCCGGCGCCGCAGCTTGCCTTTCGCCCATTCCGGCGCGTGACAGGCTTGTCGAGCGTGGCAGCGCTGCGTTTTCACCGGTTGGCGGCGGTACTGTCGCTGGCGCCCGCTCAGGCGGCTTTGACGCAGCCTCGGCAAACCTGTTCAGCGGCTCCTCTTCGAGCGCTTCATCGACCCCGGCGCTGGCGTAGAAGGCCAGCAGGTCGGCAAAATCAGATCGGTTGTCTCGGGAAACGGCAGTCATGCTTTCACATTCAGCCGCGCGGCAGGAATTTGCAACATCGTGATTGGCGCGATGCTTCATGATTTCGTCATCCTCGGGTGGAGCATGAGCGAAGAGACGTTGCGAAGACCCAGTATGACGAAGTGGTTCAGCTCGACGGTATACGCGGATCCTGCACCAGATAGAACGTCCAGCGTGGTGTGTAGTCGGTGATCAGGTAATCGAATTTTGCCGTCTTCAACGGGTCGATCTTGCCGCTCTTGAACAGCAGCCGGTCATAGGGTTCGAAGTCGCGATCGAAATCGGCAAAGCTGCTCGACCAGATGTTGTCAGGCGTCTTGTTGCGCTGGTCGAACGACAGGCCGTCGCCGAACACGCTCGGCCGGTGGAGTATCTCCTGGAGCTCGAACTGGAACTCGACCCAGGCCTGGCCGCTGTTGTTGAGCACGTCGATGCGCATATACATGAGGCCGTTGGCAAATTGGCCCGCAGTGCCGAAGGGGTGGATCGGCTTCGTCGTGCGGATCGTCAGTGTCACAGGTGTCGCCGAATTCAACTCTTCGGTGATGACAAGCGGGTCCTCCTTTGTCCCGATGCCCGAGGCGCTGGTGATCCGGAAGCCGCCCAGCTCGTCGGAAAAGGAGTAGGCTCCGGCCACCCAGACCCTTTGCGGCTCGGCGAGGGCGCCAACGGACGCCAGCGGCAAAAGGGCCAAAACGAGCGCCCGGCAAACCCGTCCGGGCGGCGAAAAAAAGCGCGTCGATGAAAAGCCGGATGGCCCGTATGTGCGCATGGTGCGAAGTATGGCCGATAAGCAAGCCGTCGAACAATTAAAAAAAATCAGGGCGACGGCTCTCTTTGGACTGGCTTGACCCGGATCGATGTTGGTGGACCCGCAAATCGCGATTTTGTAGTACGATGCGCGGCCTTTTTGACGAAATCGGCATTGTCACGTCAGCGCCGGTTTCGCGTCGCGAATTGATGCGCTATGCAGCGGATAAGCCAGCAAGATGCGCAAATGCGCTCGCATGATCCCAAAAAGTGAAATCACTTTTTGGAAAGGATCATGCGAAAATAAAGTTGCCAGAGTGTCCTTTGCGCGTCCAATGGGCGCGCGGCACTCTGGGCAGTGAGGGGTTGATGAGCGAGATCGAACGCGAAAGCATGGAATTCGACGTGGTCATCGTCGGCGCCGGGCCGGCCGGCCTCGCTGCCGCGATCCGTCTCAAGCAGGTCAATCCCGAGCTTTCCGTCGTCGTCCTGGAAAAGGGCGGCGAAGTCGGCGCTCACATCCTGTCCGGCGCCGTCGTCGATCCGATCGGCATCGACCGGCTGCTGCCGGGCTGGCGTGACGAGGGGGGACATCCGTTCAAGACGCCGGTCACCGCAGACCATTTCCTGGTCCTCGGCCCCGCCGGTTCGTTCCGTCTGCCCAATTTCCTGATGCCGCCGCTGATGAGCAACCACGGCAACTACATCGTTTCGCTCGGCAATGTCTGCCGCTGGCTGGCGACCAAGGCCGAGGCGCTGGGCGTCGAGATCTATCCGGGCTTTGCCGCCGTGGACCTCATTTACAGTGACGAGGGCGCGGTCACCGGCGTTGTCACCGGCGACATGGGCGTCGAGAAGGATGGCACGCATGGCCCGGGCTTCGCGCCGGGCATGGCGCTGATGGGCAAATATGTGCTGATCGGCGAGGGCGCGCGCGGCTCGCTGGCCAAGCAGCTGATCGCCAAATACCATCTTTCCGACGGCCGCGAACCCGGCAAATACGGCATCGGCCTCAAGGAGCTCTGGCAGGTCAAGCCGGAGAACCACCGGCCAGGCCTTGTCCAGCATTCCTTCGGCTGGCCGCTCGACATGAAGACCGGCGGCGGCTCCTTCCTCTACCATCTGGAGGACAACCAGGTGGCGGTCGGCTTTGTCGTCCACCTCAACTACAAGGACCCCTATCTGTCGCCGTTCGACGAGTTCCAGCGCTTCAAGACCCACCCGGCGATCAGGGGCACATTCGAGGGCGGCAAGCGGCTCGGCTATGGCGCCCGTGCCATCACCGAGGGCGGCTGGCAGTCGGTGCCGAAATTGTCCTTCCCCGGCGGCGCGCTGATTGGGTGTGCTGCCGGCTTCGTCAACGTGCCGCGCATCAAGGGCTCGCACAATGCCGTGCTCTCCGGAATGCTGGCGGCCGAGCATGTCGCCGAGGCGATCGGCGCCGGCCGCGCCAATGACGAACTGGCTTCCTACGAGGCGGCATGGCGGGCAACCGACATCGGCAAGGATTTGAAGAAGGTGCGCAACGTCAAGCCGTTGTGGTCGCGCTTCGGCACCGTCGTCGGCGTCGGCATCGGCGGCCTCGACATGTGGCTGAATTCGCTGTTCGGGCTCTCGCCTTTTGGCACGCTGAAGCACGGCAAGGCCGATCATGCGACGCTGGAGCCGGCCGCCAGGCATAAGAAGATCGCCTATCCGAAGCCGGATGGCGTGCTCACCTTCGACCGCCTGTCCTCGGTGTTCCTGTCCAACACCAACCACGAGGAAAACGAGCCTGTCCACCTGCTGGTCGCGGATATGGATCTGCAGCAGCGTTCCGAACACGATGTCTATGCCGGGCCATCGACACGCTACTGCCCGGCCAGTGTCTACGAATGGGTCGACAAGGATGGCAACGCCGCCGCCGATCCCGAGGCGAAGGGCGTGCGCTTCGTCATCAACGCGCAGAACTGCGTCCACTGCAAGACCTGCGACATCAAGGATCCGAACCGAAACATTACCTGGGTGCCGCCACAAGGTGGAGAGGGACCAGTCTACCAAAACATGTAGCCCAGCAAGCCAGAACCGGCGGCCGTCTCGCCCGCCGATCAAATGAAGGCGCGTGAAGGCCTATTATATGTGCGGCGTCTAAAAGAAGTTGAAGCGGGGCGGCGCCTGTGGTTCCATTCTTTCTGACCCGGGAGATGACCATGCGCCTGGCGGTTCTGATGTGCCTTGTGGCGATTGGCGCCTTGTGCGGCTTCGCACCGCCGGCATTGGCTGACACGAAGGTGCTGGTCAAGACCCGGACCTACGACATCACTGGAACCACGGGCGCCGCCCTGATCGAGGCCATGGACCGCAACGGTCCGAAGCGGCACGGCTTCATGACGCACGCCATCGCGCTGGCCGCCTATACCGTGGATTGGGACCTTGACGTCACAAGGGAGGGTGGTGTCTGCCGTCTGCGCCAAGCCAATGGCACGCTTGATCTCACCTACACCTTGCCGCGTTTGGCCTCGGCCGCGACACCGGCGCTGCAGAAGCGCTGGAAGCGGTTTTTCGCGGGCGTTCGTGCTCACGAGCATAACCATGGCCGCATCGCCAGGACAATGATGCGGGCGACCGAGAAATCGATCACTGGACTGGAGTTCGCCGACAACTTGTTTTGCAGCAAGACGCACCGCGAGGCGAGGCGCCGGATCAAGGCCGTCTATGCCGAATACGAGGCGAAACAGAACGCCTTCGACGCGCGCGAGCATCGCGACGGCGGCCATGTCGAGCACCTCATGAGGGCGCTGTTGCGCAAGCAGTAGCTCAGCCTCGGGTCCTGCCGTTCTGTCTCACCGATGCCGTCGCGGTTTCGTGTTCATCGACCGGCTTCTTCTGTTCCGGCCTGAGCGAGAACTCCACCATCAGCGGAAGATGGTCGGAGCCGGCGTTATCCAGCCTCGACACCGAATGGATGAGAACTGCGCCCTTGCTGAAAACAAGGTCGATCGGCAGTCCGGCGAAGCGCAGGAATTCCGGCAGCTTGATAGGGAGCCAGGTCGGCCCCGACGAAGGCGCCACAGTCAGCTTGCCAAGTCCTGCGACGCGCCGGACGGCGGCGCTCCACGGCACTGCATTGCAGTCGCATGCCATGATCGATGTCTCGCCGAGCGAGGCGAACTCCCCCGACAATCCGCCGATCTGCCATGACTGGTTGCGCGGCCATGGCCAGATGAGGTGCATGGCGGCGACGTCGACGTCGGTTCCGCCGAAATCGACCGTCGCGATGGCCATCGCGCCGCGGCCATCGCAGCGCGGTTGCGTGCCGGCGGCAAACGGCCGTCTGGACAGCAGCGCAACGCCGAAAACGCCATTGGGGTAGGGGCAGAGGATCCGGTGGGGGTAGGCGCTGGCGAGAAGGCCAAGCTTCGCCTTCCACATGTCGGACACCTCGTCGAGGGTGATCACATCAGGCTGGGTCCGGCCGATCAGCGACAGGACTTTTTCAGGCGTTGCATTGTTGAACCGCAGGTTCATCTGCAGCAGGCGGTAGACCGCCTTGTCACCGGGATGGACTGCCTGATCGCCGGGGTAAACGGGCTGATCGCCGGCCTCGACTTCGTAGGCTGCCTGGACCGGCCACAGGCGGGGCACCGACAGGGCGTTCGACGTGGTGGCAAAGGCAGCCACCGCAAAGAGCAGCGCTGTGGTCGCCTGCAGGCGAAACGAGGTCGCCAACAGCGGCAGCGCGCAAAGCGCCATCAGCACGGCAAGATGAACGCGGAAATGAGCGAAGGAATCGAAGGCCGGATGCAGCGTTCCGAAAAACCCGGCCACCAGCGCGACCGAGAAGACGAGCATTGCGACGAATGCCATCGAAGCCATCATGTCTCGAACGGGTGCCATCTCCTTTGCTTATCGGCAGAAATGCGGTCAATCAAGATGGTGAAACGCCCTGCCGCGGTGTTACCATACTCCGATCGATGAAAGCCGCCGTTCTACTGGAACGCCGTCTCCGAAAAGCTTCTTAGCTTGCGCGAATGCAACCGTTCCATCGGCATCTCTGCCAGCTTTTCCATCGCCCTGATGCCGATGGTCAAATGCTGTGCCACTTGCCGCTTGTAGAACTCGGTGGCCATGCCGGGCAGCTTCAATTCGCCATGCAGCGGTTTGTCGGAGACGCAAAGCAGCGTACCGTAGGGTACGCGGAAGCGGAAGCCATTGGCGGCGATCGTCGCCGACTCCATGTCGAGCGCGATCGCCCGTGATTGCGACAGCCGCTGCACTGGCCCACGCTGGTCGCGCAACTCCCAGTTGCGGTTGTCGATGGTAGCGACTGTGCCGGTGCGCATGATACGCTTGAGGTCATAGCCGGAAAGGCCGGTGACTTCGGCGACCGCCTCCTGCAGCGCCACCTGGATTTCGGCCAGCGGCGGGATCGGCACCCAGACCGGAAGATCGTCGTCCAGAACATGGTCTTCCCGCACATAGGCATGCGCCAGCACATAGTCGCCCAGCGCCTGGGTGTTGCGCAGGCCGGCGCAATGGCCGAGCATCACCCAGGCATGCGGCCTGAGCACCGCTATGTGGTCGGTGATCGTCTTGGCATTGGAGGGGCCGACGCCGATATTGACCATGGTGATGCCGCCATGGTTCGGCTTCTTCAGATGGTAGGCCGGCATCTGCGGCAGGCGCGGCGGCGCCACGCCATGGCTGGGCGCGCTTTCTCCAGCCTTGGTGACGACGTTTCCCGGCTCGACGAATTCGACGTATCCGCCGCCGCCTTTCGCCATCAGATCGTGCGCACGTGCGACGAATTCGTCGATGTAGAACTGGTAGTTGGTGAACAGCACGAAATTCTGGAAATGCTGCGGACTGGTCGCCGTGTAGTGCGACATCCGGTGCAGCGAGTAGTCGATGCGTTGCGCCGTGAACGCCGCCAACGGCCTGGCTTCGCCTAGCGCCACTTCGAACGTGCCGTTGGCGATCTGGTCGTCGGTGCCGTCGAGATCCGGCACGTCGAACAGGTCACGGATCGGCCGCCTGATGCGCTCGGCTGCCGCGCCGTCGACATGCGAGCCTTCCAGGAACGCGAAATGCAGCGGGATGGGCGTCGTCGATTCCGAAACCGTGACCGGAACGCCGTGATTGCGCATGATCAGGCGAAGCTGTTCGATGAGATAGCGTTCGAAAAGGGCGGGCTGGGTTATGGTGGTCGAGAAATGCCCGGGCGTCGGCATATGGCCGTAAGCCTGCCGCGAGTCGATCTGGGTGAACGAAGTCGTGGTGACACCGACCTCCGGATAAAACGCCCGGTAGCGCTTGTTGTTGTCGCCGCCTGCGGCGAGCGCCGTAAACGGATCGCGCAGGAATTTGGTGTTGCGGTCGTAGAGCGCCTGCAAGGCCGCAACGGCCTTTGCTGCATCATTGAAGACCTGCCGGCCAAACGACTCCGGCATCACGACTGAGTCTATGGCTTGGGGATAGATTCGCTTTTCCATGACCCAATATAGAGGCTTGGCGATGCGGTTGGGAGGGGGCCGAAGGATCGTTTTTTATTTTGCATGGTTTCGATGAAGGCCGATTGCCTAGCCGCGCCGCAGGCTGATCAGCAGCACAAAGCCGACGCCGGTCTTCTTCAGCGCCGGCGCTTCGATTGTCGAGCCGGCATCGGCGCGCATCGTCGGCACGGCCAGAACCGGGGCCGCAAGAACCGTCAGGATGAGCGCCGCCCGTGGCAGGACCCGAAGGGTTTTCAGGACGTTGGCGACGATGCGGTTCATGGCTTTGCTTTTCTCCTCTCGAAGTCTTCGTCGGTTCAGGGGCGAAAATGGTTCACGCAACCGAACCGGCAGGAATTGGCCTGGTCCCAGTTGCGGGCCGAGCGCCCCTCGGCAACCAGGATGGCGAACGACATGCCGAACAGGCTCATCAGCAGGCAGACGATGGTGAAGCGGCGGGCGAACATGGCGTGGTGTCTCCTTCGACACGCATGAGAATGCCCTGATGCAACTGAACCGGTTCTGATGCCGGCGTTCATCTGCGGTTCAAATTTGGACTGTTAGGGCGCAGAAGGCGCAGCCTGCGCGATCGATCGGTGTTCCCAAACACAGAGGCGCGAACAAAAACGGGGCCTTTGCGGCCCCGCTTTCATTGTGGTGCAGTCGAAACGATCAGAGCTTGTGCCAGGTCTGGCTCCTGCAGATCAGCCCGCCGAGCACGCAGCCGCTCATCTTGAGCGAAGCGCCTGAGACCGAGGCCTTTCCGGAATAGGTCTTGTCGGTCTCCGGGTCGGTTATCGTCCCCGTATATTTGTTGGCGCCGGACACCTTGAACGAACCGATTCGCTTGCCGGCAAACTTGCCGGATTTGAGCGTGATGGAAAATGCGTCGCCACCGCCCGTGATGGCGGCGGTCGAACCGGCCTGCGTTTTCCAGTTGCCTTCGATCGGGTCGGCCCAAGCGGTGCCGGCCATGATCAATGTGGCCGCGAGGGCCATGCTGATTTTGCGCAACATGTTTCTCCTCCCAGTGGGCATCCGCCGGGTGCTGCGCCCCGCCGGTCTGCCTCTTACGCAAACGTAAGCTAATCCACCTCCCGACAAAACAAAAGCGGTGCCGCTACGGAAGACTTCGGGATTTTTCCCGGCCGCCTGAAGCGGTCTGGTCGGCGAGAAATGAAACACCGGGCATGCTGGCTTTGTCTTCCGTGGTTAGCGGAGTCTTGATTTGCACCTCGCAAATTTTCATCAATTTTGGCGCAAACCGGCGCAATTGCTGGCTTTGCATCGTTAATGAATTTCGGCGTTTACCTCTTGTTTTAGCTTTGTTTTCCTCAAATTAAGCACGCCGTTTAACGACGGATTCAAGCCTTCGGTTCATTCTCGAAAGCATCGAAAGAGCGGCCGCCCCAAGGGTTTCCAAGGGACAGAACGAGGCAGCTCTCGGGAGCCTGACAGGGGCTAGAACAGGGGATTGAAATGGCACGTTTTGAAATGCCTGAAGCCGGCTTCGGCGCCATGGGGGCAACTGCCCAGGCCGACATTCTTTTCGAACTGGGCATGATGTATGCGACCGGACGCGATTGCGAGACCGATGTCGTCGCCGCCCACAAATGGTTCAACATCGCTGCGATCAAGGGCTCGGTGCGCGCCGCGGAACTGCGCTCGGAATTGTCGGCCGCCATGTCGAAAGTCGAGATCGCCAGGGCGCTGCGCGAAGCCCGCGAATGGATGACGATGCACTAAGTCTCACCTGAACTCATCATGTACTGAGATCACCGACAGGGACTCTTCAAGGCCGCGCGAAGACGGCCGGACCGGCAAGAACAAGGCCGCGCAAGACGGCCGGACCAACAATGACAAGAACGCCGCAGGCCGGATACAGCCCAGCTGCGCGACGGACAGGGAAGGCGAGCGATTTTCGGGGCGCGCGTAGCGTTCGGGATTGTTCGATCGACAAAAGCCGCGACCGGCCGGAACAAGGCAGGCGCGGCTTTTCGCGTTTTCGGACCATGGTCCCAAAAAGTGGAAACCGGGTTTTGGAAAAGATCATGCTCAAACAGTCGGACCGTGATCCCAAAAAGTGGAAACCGGTTTTTGGAAAAGATCATGATCAAACAGAAAGCCGGCAGGCCCAATCGAGTGCCGCCGATGCGCCAAGACAGGCTTGGCGAAGGGTGAAATTCTCCCACCTATTCTGGAAGAGGCGCGGCCGGAGCGGCCGCGCGCGAGTGGAGGAGTTGTATCGCCATGAAAAAGTTAGGTATTTTGAGCGCGGCCATTGTCGGCCTGGTGATGAGCGCGCCGGCCTTCGCCGAAGACATCACCTTTTCGGTGGTCGGACCGATGACCGGACAGCTTGCCACCATCGGCGACCAGTTCAAGCAGGGCGCGCAGGCCGCGGCCGACGCGATCAACGCCGCCGGCGGCGTCGACGGCCGTCAGATCAAGCTCGACGTCCAGGATGACCAGTGCGATCCAAAGCAGGCGGTTTCGGTCGCAAACCGCATCGTCGCCAACGGCGTCAAGTTCATCGATGGCCATGCCTGCTCTGGCTCGAGCATCCCCGCCTCGGCCGTCTATGCCGAAGCCGGTGCGATGATGATGTCGCCGGCTTCGTCGAACCCGGAGCTGACGGACGCGGCGGCGAAATCCGGCTGGCCGACGATCATGCGCCTTTATACGCGCGATGATGCGCAGGGCGCCTTCATCGGTCCATGGATCGCCAAGAAATACGCCGGCAAGAAGGTCGTCATCATGCATGACAAGAGCGCCTATGGGCAGGGCGTGGCCGATGCCGTCAAGGCGACGATGAACCAGAACGGCCTCAACGAGATCCTCTATGAGGGCATCAACGCCGGCGAAAAGGACTATTCCGCGCTTGTCACCAAGCTCAAGGAACTGAAGGCTGATGTGGTCTATTTCGGCGGCTACCACCCAGAGGCCGGCCTCATCCTGCGCCAGTCGGCGGAACAGGACTTCAAGTTCCAGCTGATCATGCCGGACTCGATTGCCACGCCGGAATTCTGGCAGGTTGCCGGCCCGGCCGGCGAAGGCACCATGTTCGTCTTCCCGTCGGATCCGCAGGCGAAGCCCGAAGCCAAGCAGGCCATCGAAAAGATCAAGGCGGGCGGCTTCGTGCCCGAGGGCTTTACGCTGTTCTCCTATGCCGTGATCCAGGCCTTTGCCGAGGGCATCAAGCGCGCCGGCAGCGACGACCCGGCCAAGGTTGCCGAAGCGCTGAAGAATGGCCAGCCGATCAGCACCGTCGTCGGCCCTGTCACTTTCGATGAAAAGGGCGACCTCAAGAACGTCAGCTACGACATCAACCAGTGGCACGACGGCAAATACGCGCCGATCCAGCCGTAATCGCCGGCTTCGCCTGGCGACAATCGGAGATGGCCGGGGCAGATCCGGCCATTTTCATTTGGTCATGCGTTTGCGGCGCGCGTCTTCCGTCGTCGCCTCTCCTTGGATGAACAGCGTCAGCCGTGGGCTTCCTCGGCAAAACGCACCAGCACCGTCCCATCGGTGACCTGTGCGCCCTCTGTTGCGATCTCGGCGATCGTCCCGTCATGCGTGGCGGAAATCGTGTGCTCCATCTTCATCGCTTCGAGGATCAACAGCGGCTGGCCCTTGATGACAGTTTCGCCTTTTGTCGCGCGCACCAGCTTGACCAGTCCCGGCATCGGCGCGCGCAGGCTGTCGGCACCGGCGGCGATTTCGTCGGCCCTTTCCAACGGGTCCGGCACCGCGAAGCTGTAGCCGACGGCGCCTGAAAAGACAGTGACATGGCCTGGCCAGCGGGCGAGGCGAGGGGCGGCGCGAAGATCAAGCGCGCTGTCATAAGGTGCGTCCAGTGCCACCTGGAAGCGCCCGTCCGGCCGCATCGATACAAGCGCCAGGATACCGTCCTCGCCGTAGCGAAGCCGCGTGCGCCGCGCCATCGCGTGGAAATGCGCATAGCCGGCAAGCGACGACCACGGCTCGCGGGTCGGCGCCTGAGCCCCGGCGCCGGACGCTGCAAGTGCGGCCGCGGCGACGATCTCGCTGCTCGGCGGCGGCACTGCGGTCAGCGCTTGCTGGTGCCTGCCGATCAGCCCGGTGTCGACGTCACCTGCCGAAAAATCCGCGTCAGCGGCGAGAGCCGCGAGAAAGGCGGTGTTGACGGTCGAGCCGGCGATCTCGGTTTGGGAAAGGGAAATGCCCAGTGCTTCGAGCGCCGCCTGCCGGTTCTTGCCATGGACGACGAGCTTGGCGATCATCGGGTCGTAGAACGGCGAGATGGCATCGCCAGTCCGCACGCCGGTCTCGATCCGCATGCTGGCGCCCTCGGGCGCTGTATCCGGAAATTTCAGGTGATGCAGCGTGCCCGTCGCCGGCAAAAAACCCTTTGCCGCGTCTTCGGCATAGATGCGCGCCTCGAAGGCATGTCCGGAGAGCGCAATCTCGCTCTGCGTCTTCGGCAGCTTTTCGCCGGACGCCACCCGCAACTGCCATTCGACCAGATCGGTGCCGGTGACCATTTCGGTGACGGGATGCTCGACCTGCAGGCGAGTGTTCATTTCCATGAACCAGAAGCGGTCGGCCTTCAGCCCTTGCGAGGCGTCGACGATGAACTCGATCGTGCCGGCACCGGAATAGTCGATCGCCTTGGCGGCCTTCACCGCCGCCTCAGTCATTGCCTTGCGCAATGCCGGCGTCATCCCGGGGGCGGGGGCTTCCTCGATCACCTTCTGATGGCGCCGCTGCGCCGAGCAGTCGCGCTCGTAAAGATGCACGACATTGCCGAAGTTATCGCCGAAAACCTGAACCTCGATGTGGCGCGGCTTGTCGACATATTTCTCGACCAGCACGCGGTCGTCGCCGAACGCGGCCTTGGCCTCGCGCCGCGCACCCGACAGCGCCTCGGAAAAGTCGTCGGGATGTTCGACGCGCCGCATGCCCTTGCCGCCGCCGCCGGCGCGCGCCTTGATCAGCACGGGATAGCCGATCTCGCGTGCCTTGGAGGCGAGCAGCACGATCTCCTGCGCCTCGCCGTGATAGCCCGGCACAACCGGCACGCCGGCCTTCTCCATCAGCCGCTTGGCCGCGTCCTTCAGCCCCATGGCGCGGATCGAGGCGGCCGACGGGCCGATGAAGACGAGCCCGGCCGCTGTCACCTGATCGACGAAATCAGGGTTTTCCGACAGAAAACCGTAGCCGGGATGGATGGCTTCGGCGCCGGTGGCCAAAGCCGCCGCGACGATCTTGTCGCCGCGCAGATAACTTTCGCCGACCGGCGAGGGTCCGATATGCACCGCTTCGTCGGCCATCTCGACATGCAAGGCGCCGGCGTCGGCATCGGAATAGACGGCGACCGTGCGCACGCCCATCCTGCGAGCGGTGCGGATCACCCGGCAAGCGATCTCGCCGCGGTTGGCGATCAGGATTTTGGCGAACATGGGACCTCCAAAGCCAGAGCTTGCCGCCAACGGCGCGAATGCTCCTTCACGCGGGCTGTGGCAACACCCTGCTTTGCAGTCCGGCCATTGTCAAAGGATCGGTAAGCCAGGCCCGCTTACGTCTGAAAACGTTGCAGTGTCATCTTCGCCCCATCCCGCTGGTATTTGCGCCCGTTGCTGCAGCAACCTACTTGGAGGCGGCGATGGCGCAGCCGCCTGCCGCCGTCTTGAGTTTCCACCTCGTCAAGCCGGCCTGACAATTGCGCAACGCTCTCTCTTCCGCGGCCTGTTGCGAGGGGGCGTTGAGCGTGGAACCACAGATGATGTAGAGGTCGCTGACGCGCGAATAGAACGTCGTCGCATAGGCCGAATGGCCGCTGGCCGCGACATAGGATTTGTAGGCTTTCGGGCAATCTCCGGTCGAACCTGCCGGAAAATTGACGGCGAAACGACGGTCGCCTTTGTTTCCCGCCAGCGATTCCGCCGCTCCCACGCCAGGGGTCGCTAATATAAGCAACGTCGAAAGTACTGACATAGTTGTTTTTTGAAAAATCTGCAGTCTCATCTTCGCCCAATCCCCACGGTATTTGCGATAAGCAATAACCGCGATTCTTTCGTCTGACCAGATCGGTGAATGAAAATAAGTCTGAAACTATGAAGGGATTTTCCTACCTGTGCCGGTCACGCTCCGCCAAGCAGCAACGCCTGTTGGTATAGGTCCGCCGTCTGTTGGTCGAAGCAGCAGAAGATGACGGTTTCAGGAACCGCATTGTGGCTGATAAAGGCGCTCACCGTGCCAACGGCGATCTGCGTCGCCTGGTCCTTTGGATACCGGTATACACCGGTCGAGATCGCCGGAAATGCCACCGTCCTGCAATCCTTGCCGGCGGCGAGTTCGAGCGAACGGCGGTAGCAGGAGGCCAACAACTCGGCTTCGCCCTTGCCGCCGCCTTGCCAGACCGGCCCGACCGTGTGGATGACATAGCGTGCCGGCAGCCTGTAGCCCTTGGTGAGTTTTGCGTCGCCGACCTTGCAGCCATTGAGGGATTGGCATTCGGCCAGAAGTTCGGGGCCGGCCGCACGGTGGATGGCGCCGTCGACGCCCCCGCCACCCAGAAGTGAGGTGTTGGCGGCGTTGACGATGGCGTCGACCGCCAGCCTGGTGATATCGCCGACATGAACGCGAATCCTTGCCTCGATCTCGCTCATCGGTCACATCCTGAACACGCCGAAGCTTGTCTCCTCGATCCCGGCGTTCAGCGCTGCGGACAGGCTGAGCGCCAGCACCTCGCGCGTCTTGGCCGGATCGATGATGCCGTCGTCCCAGAGCCGGGCGGAGGAATACAGCGGGTGGCCTTCATGCTCGTATTTCATCAGGATCGGCTTCTTGAATTTTGCCTCTTCCTCCGCGCTCCATTCCCCGCCCTTGCGCTCGATCCCCTCGCGCTTGACCACGGCCAGCACGGTGGCCGCCTGCTCGCCGCCCATGACCGAAATGCGGGCATTCGGCCACATCCACAGGAAGCGTGGCGAATAGGCGCGTCCGCACATGCCGTAATTGCCGGCGCCGAACGAGCCGCCGATGATCATGGTGACCTTCGGCACGCGGGCCGTGGCGACCGCCATCACCAGCTTGGCGCCGTCCTTGGCGATGCCGCCGGCCTCGTATTTTCGCCCGACCATGAAGCCGGTGATGTTCTGCAGGAAGATCAGCGGAATCTTGCGCTGGCAGCACAACTCGCTGAAATGCGCGCCCTTCAGCGCACTTTCGGAAAACAGCACGCCGTTGTTGGCGATGATGCCGACCGGCATGCCGTTGAGATGGGCAAAGCCGGTGACCAGCGTGGTGCCATAATTCTGCTTGAACTCGTCCAATTCGGAGCCGTCGACGATGCGGGCGATCACTTCACGCACGTCATAGGGCTGGCGCAGATCGGTCGGCACGATGCCGTAGAGTTCTTCGGCTGCATGAAGCGGCGCAATCGGATCGCGTAGCGCCAGCCCGATCTGCTTCTTTCGATTGAGGTTCTTGACGATGCGGCGCGCGATCGCCAGCGCATGCTCGTCGTCCAGCGCAAAATGATCGGCCACGCCGGAAAGCCGCGTGTGGACCTCGGCGCCGCCCAATTCCTCCGCGCTGACGTCCTCGCCGGTAGCGGCCTTCACCAGCGGCGGACCGCCGAGGAAGATGGTAGCCTGGTTGCGCACCATGATCGTCTCGTCCGACATCGCCGGCACATAGGCGCCGCCCGCCGTGCACGAACCCATGACGCAGGCGATCTGCGGAATGCCAGCAGCCGACATGTTGGCCTGGTTGTAGAAGATGCGGCCGAAATGGTCGCGGTCGGGAAACACCTCGTCCTGGTTGGGCAGGTTGGCGCCGCCGCTGTCGACCAGATAGACGCAAGGCAATCTGTTCTGCAGCGCGATCTCCTGGGCGCGCAGATGCTTCTTCACGGTCATTGGATAATAGGTGCCGCCCTTCACCGTGGCGTCGTTGACGACGACCATCACTTCGGTGCCTTCGACGCGGCCGATGCCGGTAATGATGCCGGCCGATGCGATGTCCTCACCATACATCGACCACGCGGCGAACTGGCCGATCTCGAGGAATGGCGAGCCGGTGTCGAGCAATTGGGCGAGGCGCTCGCGCGGCAAAAGCTTGCCGCGGCTCTGGTGGCGCTCACGCGCTTCCTCCGAGCCGCCACGCTCGACGGTTGCCGCCTTTTGCGCAATGTCGGCGACCAGCGCCCGCATGCGCTCGGCATTGGCGCGAAAGGTGTCGGAGGCTGGCGAGATTTGCGAGGTGAGGAGGGCCATTGGCGTTACCGGATCAGTTCGATCTTGCAGCCGATATCCAGGTCGCCCCAGTCACGGTCGGCGGTGACGGCAATGGCGTTCTCGCGAATTGCCAGTGCCAGGCAGGCGCGGTCGCCCAGCGACAAGCCGCGATGCCGCGTCAGTTCGCGAAGCTGACCGGCAGCGATGCCCATCATCTCGTCGAAAGCAGCGACCGGCATGCCGAGACTGGCGAGGTCGTCCGCGGCCTCTTCCATGCTGCGTCCCTTGTCGATCAGCTTGGCGATAATTTCGGCCGCATTGACGGAGCTGAATTGCGCGTCCGGCGCGAAACCCAAGGCAACATCGGTGCCTTTCTCGTTAAGCAGGATCGCAAGCGCCGCCGAGCTGTCCATGACGTAAGCTTTCACTTCGCTCCCTTCCTCGCCGTTCCTTCGGCATGAAGCCGGTCCAAACGTCTATCGCTTCGACGCTGTTCTTCCCGCCGCTCCTTCAGAAATTCGTCGACGACACTTTCGCCGGGCTTTTTCAACGCTGACAATTCGGCCTGGACGCGCCGCAGATTCCGAAGCCACGACCTTACCCGCAATTCGCCGTTCTCGACATGAAGGATCAAGTCTTCACCGGGCTTCACGCCCATTTCCTCGCGCATCGCAGCCGGGATAACGAAGCGTCCGCCCTCGCCAAGTCTAACGCGCTCGCGTTTCGCTGGAATCCGGAGCGGAGTTTTCCGAGCTCCGGCCTCGAACTGTGTTTGCGGATTTTCGTCAAACCCAGCCTTTTCGGTTCCGTTCGCCATAGTCTGCCTCGTTCCCGAAATGTGGCACATATTAGTCAATATGGCACAAGTGGCTATTCATGGCAAAGAGTCAAAAAAGGGACCACTAAGTGTGAGATATCCGGCCTAGATCGTCTCCGCCATGATTTCCCGCCCGATCAGCCAGCGGCGGATCTCGCTGGTGCCGGCGCCGATCTCGTAGAGCTTGGCGTCGCGCAAAAGCCGGCCGGTCGGATAGTCGTTGATGTAGCCATTGCCGCCCAGCAGCTGGATGGCGTCGAGCGCCATCTGCGTCGCCTTCTCGGCCGCGAACAGCACGCAAGCGGCGGCGTCCTTGCGGCTCGTCTGGCCGCGGTCGCAGGCAGCGGCGACGGCATAGACATAGGCGCGCGCCGCGTTCATCGTCGTATACATGTCGGCGAGCTTGCCCTGCACCAGCTGGAACTCGCCGATCGACTGACCGAACTGCTTGCGTTCGCGCACATAGGGGACCGCCACATCGAGGCACGCCGCCATTATCCCGAGCGGGCCGCCGGCGAGCACCGTGCGCTCGTAGTCGAGACCCGACATCAGCACCTCGACGCCGCGCCCTTCCTCATGCAGCACGTTCTCGAACGGCACTTCGACATCCGAAAAAACCAGTTCGCCGGTGTTGGAGCCGCGCATGCCGAGCTTGTCGAGCTTTTGCGCGACGGAGAAGCCGGCAAAATCCTTTTCGACGATAAAGGCGGTGATGCCGCGCGAACGGAGCTCCGGATCGGACTTGGCGTAGACGACCAGCGTCTCGGCGTCCGGGCCGTTGGTGATCCACATCTTGGTGCCGTTGAGCGCATAGCAATCGTTGCGCTTTTCGGCACGCAGTTTGAGCGACACGACGTCGGAGCCGGCGCCGGATTCCGACATTGCCAGCGCGCCGACCTTTTCGCCGCTGCACAGCGCAGGTAGATATTTTTCCTTCTGCGCCGGCGTTGCCCAGCGATTGATCTGGTTAACGCAGAGGTTGGAATGGGCGCCGTAGGAGAGGCCGACCGAGGCCGAGGCGCGCGAAATCTCCTCCATCGCCACGACATGGGCGAGATAGCCCATGCCGGTGCCGCCGAATTCCGGATCGGCGGTGATGCCGAGCAGGCCGAGCCCACCGAGCTCGACCCACAGATGCGCCGGAAATTCATTCGAGCGGTCGATTTCGGCGGCGATCGGGGCGATCTTGTCCTGGGCGAAGCGCCGCACCAGGTCGCGCAGCGCTCCGATGTCTTCGTCAAGCCCGAAGTTGAGTGTGTACGTGTACATGCCGTTCCTCCCGGCGCATGGCCCCGAAATCGAATTCAATTTCGGGAAGGGTGCAAAATCAAAGTGCTGCAGCGTTCTTGGCGCGCCGGAAGCGGCCGCCGGCGCTGCAGGTCGTTGTCGCGCCATGGGCCTTTGCTCCAACCAGGCGCATTGTCATTGAGAGATATGTGGCGGTCACCTCCGAGATCGATAGCCGCTCGCCCGGCCGGAACCAGACGATAACGCCGGTCATCATCTGGATCAGCGCCATGGCTGTCAGCCCTGTGTCTTCGACGCTGAAGACGCCGGCTTCTGCGCCTTCGCGCAAGATGACGCGCAGCTCCTTCTCATAGGCGGTGCGCATACGCAGGATCTGCGTCAGGCGGTCATGCGACAGGCTGCGCAATTCCATGTTCGAGACATGGGTGGAATGGCGGCGTTCGATGTGGAAGGCGATGTGGTTTTCGACATAGGCGGCGAGCCGGGTCGCCGGATCGGCCGCGGCCGGGCGCGCCGCGTCCCACGCCTCGATCAGCCCTTTCATGTGCTCGCGCATCAGCGTGAACAAAAGGTCTTCCTTGGTCGGAAAATAACGGTAGAGCGCCGCCGCCTGGACGCCGACCTCGGCGGCCAGTTGGCGCATCGACATCGCCTCATAGCCGAGACGCGCGATCAGGCTGACCGCCGCCTCGCGGACCGCCGCTTCGGTCTTTTCCCCGTCGGAACCGGTCGTGCGCGCCATGCAAGCCTCGTTGAGCGGAGTAAAGAATAAAACGAACGTTCAATTAATTCAAGGGCCAATGTCAGGCGATGGCGTTCCTTCGCGCCCCCCTCTGTCCTGCCGGACATCTCCCCCACGAGGGGGGAGATCGGCAGCTCCAATGGCCGCGCTTTTCTTAGAGGTTAGAGATTGGCGAAAGCTGAAGTGACAGCCAATCTCCCCCCAAGTGGGGGAGATGTCCGGCAGGACAGAGGGTGCGCTGTCCCGCAGGCATCAAATCAAAAGGTCCTGCAGGGTCTTGACGACGGCGCGCTAGCTCCCCCGTGCCGCCGCCACCGCACCAGGCAATTCCTCGGCAAAAATGTCGAGCTCGTGGTCGAGGCCGACGCTGACCCTGATGCAGCGGTCGAGCACCGGCACCATCGGCTTGCGGATGAACACATCGCGCGACAAAAGCGCCTGCAGCACCTTCAGCGCGAAGGCGCCGTCGCCGCCGCAGTCCATGGTGACGAAATTGGTGGCCGAGGCCAGCGGCTTCAGCCCATTGGCCTCCGCGATCCCGGCGATGCGCCGACGGCCGGAAGCGACCCGCGCCACCACGCTTTGCAGATAGTCCTGATCGGCCAGCGCCTCGACGCCAGCGATCTGCGCCATGCGGCTGACGCCGTAGTGGTTGCGGATCTTCTCGAAATCGCGGATCACCTGGGCATCGGCCACCGCATAGCCGCAACGTATGCCGGCCAGCCCGTAGGCTTTCGAGAAAGTGCGCATGCGGATGACGTTCGGCCGTGACACGTCGATCGGCGGCAGCGCCGAGGCAGGGCCCAATTCGCCATAGGCCTCGTCGAGCACCAGCATGGTGGTCTCCGGCAGGGCTTCGATGAAGCGGATGAGCTCCGCCGCCTCCCACCAGCTTCCCATCGGATTGTCCGGGTTGGACAGGTAGACCAGCGGCGCTTTATCCCTGGTGACCGCAGCCAACAGGCCGTCCAGGCTTTCCCGGTCGTTCTCGTAGGGGACCGTGACCAGCCGGCCGCCGACGCCGGCAATATGGAAATTGAAGGTCGGATAGGCGCCGAGCGAGGTGACCACCGCGTCGCCCGGCGCCACATACATGCGCGCCACCAGGCTGAGCAACCCGTCTATGCCTTCGCCGACCACCACGTTTTCGACGCCAACGCCAAGATGCCCGGCAACAGTCACCTTCAAATCGTGATTGTCTGGATCACAATACATCCACATGTCGCGGGCGATGCCGGCCATGCGGGCGATGACGCGCGGCGAGGGGCCAAAACTGCTCTCATTGGCGCCGATGCGGGCGCGAAAGGCGCGGCCGCGATTTCGCTCCTGCGCCTCCGGGCCGACAAACGGCACCGTCGAAGGAAGCGCGCTGACGATCGGCGTGAGGGGAGGGCGCTGGCGCATGGCAAGTCTCGCTAAAAAAGGGGGCTCGCTCGAAAAGTGCCTTCTTGCTAGCGCGGCACAGGTAACCGCGCAAGCTCCCGCCTTGGCTGGAGCCAGCATGCTGGATTCCCCCCGCACTTTTTGCTAGCGAGATATTTCTTTTTGCTAGCGAGATATCATGAACAATCGACTCCCGCCTGCCTGGTCAAAGCACATCAAGCCCGGACCCGCGCCAAAAGTGAAGGGGCCGATAGTGAAGCCTTTGGTGAGCCCGCAGAAAGCAAGCGCCCAATCGCGTGCGCAGGCCGACGACGCATTGCTGAAACAGGCATATGCCTTTCAGCAGGCCAAGCGGCTCGACGAGGCTCAGGACCTATGCCTTCGGGTTCTGGAGCGCACGCCAAACCATCCGCTCGCCTTATACATCCTGGGGACCATATACCTGGGTTACGACGATGAGCGGGCCTTGCGATATTTCGCACGGGCGGTCGGCGAGGAACCTAAAAACCCCTACTACCACCTCAGCCTGGGCGAGGCCTATGTGAAGGTCAGCGAGTATGCGCCAGCAATCAAGCATATGCAGTACGCCCTGGAACTGCAGCCCGGCCTTATCGAAGCACTTTGTGCATTGGGGCGCACTTACACGGCGTTTGACAAGCCCGACATGGCTCTGCCGCTTTACGAGAAGGCGCTGAAAATCAACCGCGATCATCCCAAGGTGCGAGCCGGGCTGGCCAGCGCGCTCAGCGGCCTGGGGCGTATGGATGAAGCCGCCGCCTATCTGAAGCAAGCAATCGCACGTCGTATTGGCGTGCCGGCTGCCTACAACGACCTTGTACAGACGCGAAACTTCACCGAGGAGCCCGAGGAGCTCCAATCCATCCTTCGTGAGCTCGGTAATCCGAAACTTGGTTCGGAAGGCGCGCAGCAACTCCATCACGCCGCCGGCAAGGTGCTGAACGACCTCAAGCGCTATGACGAGGCATTCGACCATTTCAACAAGGCGAAACAGGCCTCCGGCCAAAGGTTCGATATCGATCTGTATCGTCGGTGGGTCGATTCGATGATTGAAACCTTCACGCCGGACTTTTTGGCTGCCAGGGCCGGCTATGGAAATCCTTCCGAAGCGCCTGTGTTCGTGGTTGGCATGCCCCGCTCGGGGACGACGCTCACCGAGCAGATCTGCGCCAGCCATCCCGACGTTCATGGCGCAGGGGAGCTTAGCAAGCTGAGGCGGGTCGCGAATGCGATCGGTCTCAAGACATCATCGGCTGGCGATTTGAGCCAGCCGGTCACCTCGATCACGGAAGTCCTGTCCAGAACCTTGGCCGAAGAGCACCTGTCCTATTTGCGCGAGCGGGCGCCTGCCGCGCTTCGCGTCGTGGACAAGACGCCGCACAATTTTGAGCTGATCGGGCTCATCGGGCTTCTCTTCCCCAACGCGCGCATCATTCATTGCCGCCGGGACGCCATCGACAATTGCGTCTCCTGCTTCGTCCTCAACTTCAGCGAGGCACACAGCTACAACACCGACCTGAATACACTAGGCCTGTACTATCGCGAGTATGACCGCCTGATGCGGCACTGGAACGAGCTCTTTCCAGGCCATATCTTCGAAAATCGCTATGAAACGCTGGTTGAGGACCAGGAAGCCCAGTCGCGCCGCCTGATAGATTATCTCGGGCTGCCTTGGGATGACGCCTGCCTGCGATTTTTCGACAGGGATGGTTCGGTCAACACGCCCAGCCGCTGGCAGGTTCGCCAACCGATCTACAAATCGTCGGTCAAGCGCTGGAAGAACTATGAAAACGAAATTCAGCCGCTGATCCAGTCGCTGGGCGATCTTGCTGAGATTTGACTTGGGGATGGCGGTGCGCATTGCGCGGACCGCGAACTGCCAACCGACCTGTCCTGTTCCTTCCAACCGTTCCTGCGTTGCAGAATTTTTCGAGACGCTGGAGGGATAGCGCCCCTGCCGGACAAGGCTCTTCCTTCTCCCCTTGTGGGAGAAGGTGGCTGAGCGAAGCTCGGTCGGATGAGGGGTGCTCCAGCTTGGCACCGCCGGCACTCCGTGGAACACCCCTTGTGTCTCTCGAATCATGCAAGATCGGGTTGGGGGGGGGGGGGGGGGGGGGGGCCCCGGCCCCCCCCCGGGGGGGGGCCCCCCCCGGGGGGGGGGTGGGGGGGGGGGGGGGGGGGGGGGGGGGGGGGGGGGGGGGGGGGGGGGGGGGGGGGGGGGGGGGGGG